>NZ_CDRSSE010000016.1:0-59280 GCF_977051555.1 Segatella sp. | reverse complement strand
AGCTATGCTATCAATAGCAAGGTTATCAAAGCAGGAATTCAAACATCCTTTTTGGAAACAACTTCTCCAAAGTTTGACAAGTCTAAGACTAACACCCATGGTAAAATTTTTGTTTTAGAAAAAAAAACGTCTGGTGATGGTAAAATCAATCTTGAAGACTTGGAGTGGGACTATCTTGAGGGTGATGGTGATTTCAGGAGTGAAGAGGTTAAAAAGTTAAGAGACGAAGCGGATATTATTGTAACGAATCCACCATTCTCACTTTTTAGAGAGTTTCTTGCGTGGATTATGGAAGCAGATAAGCAATTTGTTATTATAGGCAATATCAATGCAATCTCATATAAAGAGGTATTCCCGAGTTTAAAGGATAATAAGATGTGGATAGGAGCAACCAACTTCAATACAGGTATGTATTTTCGTGTACCCGAAGATTTCGAGTATGCATCCACATACAAGTTTGAAAGAGAGAAGAATGGAATGAAGGTAAATCGTGTTCCTGCAATCTGCTGGTTTACCAATTTGGAACATGGACGCCGCCACACTCAA
This sequence comes from Segatella sp., assembly GCF_977051555.1. Taxonomy (NCBI): domain Bacteria; kingdom Pseudomonadati; phylum Bacteroidota; class Bacteroidia; order Bacteroidales; family Prevotellaceae; genus Segatella; species Segatella sp. Next base: position 58,734 of record NZ_CDRSSE010000016.1, on the reverse strand, counting down.
ACGCCTTTAATGTCTATGGCTGACAACATCAAATATAGCAAGCATAGCGAAATTAAAGGAAAAGGCTATCAGCATTATGATAATTTCGATGCGATAGAGGTTAATTACTATGATGCAATACCTTCTGATTATGATGGTATGATGGGAATGTCTCTTACTTATATGGATAAGTATTGTCCGGAGCAATTTGAAATCGTTGGTATTACTAAAACTTGGTTTGCTATGGCTAATAAGGTATATCCAAAGCAGATACAGGTTAGTAAAACTGGCATAAAGACTATAGTAACCAAACTAAATGACGGACCTGTAATAGAATTGGATGGTCCACTTGATGGTGAAGTCTATTATATTGTTGATGGTAAGTATTATACACAAGCTTATGCCCGAATATTAATCCGTAAAAAACAATGCTAAAATGAAAGCAACATTACATACATATACAGTAAAGGAACTATGTGAAGGATTCACATATAGTGAACTTGATGGAAAGGGGTTGTATGGTTTGGCTGGCAAGCTTACCATTCAGCCTGAATACCAGCGCAACTATCTCTATAGTGAGAATAAAAGCGAAAAAGAAATTGCCGTCATTGATTCTGTGTTGAAAGAATATCCATTGGGACTTCTTTATTTTAACAAACTTCTAGATGGACGTTTGGAGGTACTTGATGGGCAGCAGCGTATTACAAGTCTTGGTAGATATCTGATAGGTAAATTCTCTTATATGAAAGAAGATATTCCATATAAATTCAAAAGTTTAGATGACGAAGATAGGAAACTTATAGAGAATACACCAATTCTTGCCTACATTTGCGAAGGAACGGAGACAGAAATCAAGGAGTGGTTTAAAATCATAAATATTGGCGGTATCAAGCTTAATGAGCAGGAGAAGTTGAACGCTATTTATTCAGGACCTTTCGTTAGTGCAGCCCGAAAGGAGTTTAGTAATAAAGAAGATGCCCGTATACAGAAATGGGGATGCTACATCTCTGGCTCAGCCAACAGACAGGAAATTCTGCAAGAAGCCTTGCGATGGGTTAGTCATGGCAACATCAAGGATTATATGCAGGAGCATCGTCGTGATACCGATATCAATGAACTCAAACTATATTTCAACGATGTCATTTCATGGATAGAGCAGACTTTTGATGATGTCTATCCCAAGATGAAGGGATTGAATTGGGGAGAACTCTACGAAAAGTACCATACTACTCCATACGATCATATCAAGGTTTCACAAAAGGTGAAAGAGCTTTATAACGATCCATGCGTTCAAGATAAAAAGAACGTATTTGAATATGTGCTTGGCGGTTGTAAGGATACAAGACTTCTGAATGTCCGTGTCTTCGATGATAATACCAAGCGCAGGGTTTATGAACGGCAGACGGTAGATGCCAAAAAGAAGCATGAAAGCAATTGTCGTCTTTGTGCTTGTGGCGTTGGACCCAATAAGGATAAAATTTGGGCATTAAAGGAAATGGATGCCGACCATGTACAAGCATGGAGCAAAGGTGGAGCCACAGATGAGAGCAACTGCCAGATGCTCTGCAAGACGCATAACCGTTCGAAAGGCAACAGATAAAATGAAATGTTTAGTTTAAATTAAAATATCAAATTTATGAAAAAGTATTTATTTTTAATGTTGCTCCTGTTTATTGGAGCATTTGCAACTACAGCTTTCACAAGCTGTAGTTCTGACGATGACGATTCTAAGGTTCAAGATTTAAGTATTGTTGGTACCTGGAAAGATCAGTCTAGGACAAAGGATGCTGTATGGACCTTCAACAAAGATGGAAAAGGCTATTGTGAAGAGAAAATGTCAGCGATATCCTATAAAATTGCTTTCACATTTACCTTTGATGGTAATACACTGGCAATTTCTTCAAAAGGCAATGGGAAAACATATAACCAAGCTTATAAAGTTATCATAAACAAAGTTAATTTGATTAAGGCAACAGGTGAAAATGGTGAAACTTTGTCCTTGGAGAAAATAAAATAAAGATTACTAACATTAAGTGTATATCTTTAAACGCGAATTCAACAAGTAATTACACTACCAGCTTATTCGCCAAAATCTCTCTCTTATGGATGAATTTTATTTCTTTGCAGAAAGAATGGCTTGCTGTTGTCATTTACAGGCTCATTTATCGGCTCATTTACAGGCTCATTTACAGGCTCATTTTGTATATGCAACGTTAATTTAATTGACGATAGTGCTGTATCGGTATCAAGCGTAGCGCTGTAATCGGTACCATGCTATCGTCACATTTTAAACAGAAACAAATTTCCCCAACCCGCTTGAGAAAGTAGGTTGGGGCTATTTGTTATGGTATCCTGCATAAAAGAAAAACGTTAGTTTTCACTTTTATCAGTAGCTCAGATTTTGAACCATATCCAAAGGTAGCTGGGTCGCTTTGGCAACCTGTTCTGTTGGAAATCCCATAGCCAGCAAACGTTTAGCCGTTTCTATGTTGGCTTCAGTTCTACCTTCTATTCTACCTTCCCTTTTCGCCGTATCAATAGAGTTCTTGATATCCCGATATGCCATCTTGCTTGCTTCATATTCCCGAATCTCCTGTGGTGTGAATTTGGCAATCTCGGCTTCTTCGAAAAGTCGGTCAAAAACCTTGTCGCACAGCTCCTTTGGGCGTTGGGTAAGCTTATAGAGGTTCTTCAGTGCATATAGCCATTTATCATACAATGTTTCCAGTTCATCCAAAGTCTTGTCGAATTTGGCAATCTCTACATAGATAAACTCCAGCTTGTCGTAAAAAATCTTATGGGTAGCGGTATCGCACAACTGTACATGGTGGCGGATTTCCTCCTTGTCGAAGGCGTCCTCATTCATGTTGAAGTTGAGCAGCGCAACTGTATAGACATGGTTGAGTTTGAAATCCCAGTCACTCCCCTTGGGTGCCTGTTCACGGATAGGGAAAGTAGAGTAGAAGAGGGAACGATCCTTAAAATATGCCTGGTAGGCATTTTGCATTTCAACGATGAACTTCTCGCCGTTTTCTCCTTCGCAATACACGTCGAAGATAGCCTTGCGGTCGGTATAAACATCACCGACGTGCTCTGGGTTCAGATACGAAACGTCCTTAACAACCTGTCTGCCATTAAACAAGCTGTTGAGGAAGCAAATGAGCAAATCCTTGTTCATTGCTGTTCCAAAAATACGCTTGAAGCCGAAATCGGTCAGCAAGCTGATGTATCGTTCTTCTACCTGTTTCATACGCTGTTTGTTTTATATCTTATGCAAAGATAAACTTAATATTTGTAACATCCAAACTTTTAGAGCGTTTTTTTTTTATTTTCTTCTGTCACAGCCTTCGTTCCTATCCTGATTTATTCAGGTTTCCCTGATTTCTTCAGTAAAGGGGCGAGGAACTTATAGGTATATCCTTTTTGCTGCTTTACCATTTCTTCTGGTGTACCGGCAAAGAGGAGCTGACCGCCGCCTCGTCCACCTTCTGGACCCATATCAATCAGCCAGTCGGCGAGTTTGATGACATCGAGATTGTGCTCGATGATGATGACTGTATTGCCACGGTCTACCAGCTTCTGGAGTACATCCATCAGGATGCGGATGTCTTCGAAATGCAGACCGGTTGTCGGTTCATCAAGGATATAGAGCGTCTTGCCCGTATCTCGCTTCGAGAGTTCGGTAGCCAGTTTTACGCGCTGACTCTCACCGCCAGAGAGAGTAGTGGAACTCTGTCCTAACCTGATGTATCCGAGTCCTACATTCTGTAATGCCTTGATCTTCTGCAGAATCTGAGGAACATTCTCGAAGAAATCTACCGCCTGGTTGATGGTCATATCAAGAACATCGGCGATGCTCTTTCCCTTGTATCTTACCTCCAGCGTCTCGCGGTTGTAGCGTTTGCCGTGGCATACCTCACAAGGTACGTAGACATCCGGCAGGAAGTTCATCTCGATGGTCTTATATCCGTTACCCTTACATTCCTCGCATCTTCCACCTTTCACGTTGAAGGAGAATCTGCCCGGCTTGTAACCGCGGATCTTTGCCTCGGGAAGTCCTACGAAGAGTGAGCGGATATCGCTGAAAACGCCTGTGTAGGTAGCTGGATTGCTGCGAGGCGTCCTGCCAATCGGACTCTGGTCTACATTCACCACCTTGTCGATATTCTCGATGCCCTCGATGCTGTCGTATGGCATCGGCTTCTTGAGCGAACGGTAGAAATGCTGAGAGAGGATAGGCTGGAGGGTCTCGTTGATGAGAGTAGATTTGCCTGAGCCGCTGACACCCGTTACGACAATGAGTTTGCCGAGTGGGAAATCAACATCCACCCCCTTGAGGTTGTTGCCCGTAGCTCCGTGAATGGTGATATGCTTGCCGTTGCCTTCTCTGCGGAGGGCAGGCACCTCAATAGCCATCTTGCCGTTGAGATACTGGGCGGTGATGGTATCGGTCTTGAGCATCTCCTGAGGAGTGCCCTGGAAGACTACTTCTCCTCCCTTGCGTCCTGCCTTCGGACCGATATCTACAATCCAGTCGGCAGCCCGCATCATATCTTCATCGTGCTCCACCACAATAACGGTATTGCCTAGGTCGCGAAGTTCCTTCAGACTGTTGAGCAGACGTTCGTTGTCGCGCTGGTGCAGACCGATGCTCGGCTCATCGAGGATATAGAGCACGTTGACCAGTTGGCTACCAATCTGAGTAGCCAGACGGATGCGCTGACTCTCACCACCCGAGAGAGAAGCCGACTGGCGGTTAAGCGAGAGATAATTGAGTCCCACATCCAGGAGGAAGGTAACGCGTGAGCGCAATTCCTTGATGATTTCGTGAGCCACCTTAGCTTTCATCGAAGGCAGATGCTGTTCTACTTCTTCGAGCCAATCGCGCAGTTCATCGATGTCGAGACTGGCTACTTCGGATATATTCTTATCCCAGATCTTGAAAGAGAGCGATTCCTTTTTGAGTCGCAAGCCGTGGCATTCAGGACATTCGATGGTAGAGATAAACTGGTCTGCCCATTTCTTGCCCGCTGCACTCTCGTCATCCTCCATCACCTTCTGCAGGTAATCAATGATGCCATCGTATGCGCAGAAGTAGTCGGTAGAGGTATGTACCTTCTCCTTTTCAATCTTCACGTTTTCGAGCGAGCCATAGAGAATTTCCTGCATGGCATCGCCCGGAATCTCGCAGATAGGCGTCTTCAGGTTGAGGTCATACTTGCTGAGCAATGATTCTATCTGCCAGAAAATCATCTGGTTCTTGTATTTGCCAAGCGGAGCGATGCCTCCTTCATGGATGCTGAGTTTATCATCAGGAATTACCTTCTTGATATCAATCTGGTTCACCTTTCCCAAGCCCTTGCAATGCGGACAGGCACCTTCGGGAGAGTTGAAGGAGAACATGTTAGGAGCAGGATCCTGGTAGGCGATACCTGTTACAGGGTCCATGAGTCGCTTGGAGTATGTCTTAGCCTCCTTGGCACCTTTCTCCAGAACCATCACCATGCCGTCGCCCTGTTTCATAGCCGTTGCCACACTCTTGCGGATGCGTTCCTCATCCTCTTCCTTTACCACCAGTTTGTCGACCACAGCTTCTATATTGTGGTTCTTGTAGCGGTCGGTTTTCATATTGGGAACGATTTCGAGGATGTTGCCGTCGAGTCGCACGTAGAGATACCCCTTTCTGCGCATGCTTTCGAAGAGTTCGCGATAATGACCTTTGCGCTGGCGAACGAGGGGAGCGAGCAGGAAGATAGCCTTGCCCTTATAATCGCTGAGAATCATGTCGATGACCTGTTCCTCGGTATATTTCATCATCTCCTCGCCACTCTGGTAGCTGTAGGCAGTACCGGCGCGAGCATAGAGCAGACGGAGATAGTCGTAAATCTCGGTGGTTGTGCCCACGGTAGAGCGAGGATTCTTGTTGGTGGTTTTCTGTTCGATGCTGATGACCGGACTCAATCCCGTAATCTTGTCAACATCCGGGCGTTCCATATTACCCAGGAAGTTGCGGGCATAGGCAGAGAAAGTTTCGATATATCTGCGCTGACCTTCGGCAAAGATGGTGTCGAATGCCAGCGAACTCTTGCCCGAACCCGAGAGTCCGGTAATCACGGTGAGGGAATCACGCGGAATCTCCACATCTATGTTCTTGAGATTGTGGACCCGTGCGCCCCATACATTTATCTTTTCTTCTGAATTCATATTCCAATTCTGCTAATTGCTGTTTGCCTAATAGTTACTGTTCTGCTCTTCGGTATAACCTCTGAGCAGGTTGACATCACGTTTGATGTTATACACCACGCCATCTGCCCCCTTTGCCTTGACGAGACAGAAGTAGACTCCTTCCTTTACCGGTTTTCCGCGGTAGGTACCATCCCATCCCGTGGCAGGATCGGTCCAATCATAGAGTTTCTGTCCCCACCTATTATATATATAGGCGTGGAACTCCTCGATATTCCGGTAACCATCCTTGGGCTTGTAGATGTCGTTGATGCCATCGCCATTTGGAGAGAAGGCATTCGGCATGAGAAGAGAACTGACCTTGGTCGTCTCTTCTGTGTTGGCCTCTTCGTCGTCGTTAACTTCCTGAGCGTGTAATTGACACGTCAAAAGTGGCAACATGGTGCAAAGTAATGCTATTTTTCGTCTCATTTCTAAAATAATTTGTGCAAAGATAATAAAAAGATGAGAGATATTGCGTCAGATGCAAGATTTTTTGTATTTTTGCAGATGAAAACATGAAATATTTGAAGATATCGTTAAAAAAATCTTGAGATATGAGACAAAAAATGAGATATTTCCTGCTGTTCGTTGGGCTTATGCTCAGTGTCAGCATTGGTGCGCAGACTGTAAAGTGGCGCGACATTTACACGGTTAAGAAGAAAGATACCATCTTTGGTATCGCCAATAAATATGGATTGAGCCTTCCGGAACTGATGGATGCCAATCCAGAGATGAAGCGTGAGGGATACATGCTGCAGAAGGGAGCTACGCTCTTTATTCCATACACCAAGGACCAGAAGAACCCTAACCAGGTGAACGGTCAGAAGTCGGGCAATGGGGAAACGGTTCAGAAAACAGCTACAGCTCCGGCCACTTCAAAGGCTGCTGTTGCCAGAAATGCGGTAAAGGTAGGCGTGATGTTGCCTTTGCACAATGTAGATGGCGACGGCAAACGAATGGTAGAATATTACCGCGGATTGCTGCTGGCTTGCGAAACCCTGAAGCAGCAGGGCGCCGATATTGATGTGCGTGCCTGGAATGTTCCTATTGATGCTGATATCCGGAATACGCTCTTACAGGAAGGTGCTAACCAATGCGACATCATCTTTGGTCCGCTTTATACCAAGCAGGTGGCTCCGCTTACCAACTTCTGCAAGACCTACGGCATCAAAATGGTGATTCCGTTCTCTATCAGCGGAGATGATGTAGAAAGGAACAAAGAGATTTTCCAGGTTTATCAGAGTGATGATGCGCTGAATGATATGACCATCAAGGCATTTCTGAATCGTTTTGCCAATGTGCATCCTATCTTTGTAGACTGCAATGATTCTACTTCTAGAAAGGGCAACTTTACGTTCGGTCTCCGCAAGGAACTGGAACGTAGGAAAATCAATTATAGCATCACTAATGTGAATTCAAGCATCGAGCAGTTTGCCAAGGCTTTCATGCCTTCAAAGCAGAATGTGATTATCCTGAATACGGGACGTTCGCCACAGTTGACTCAGGTGTTGAACAAGCTCGACGAATTTGATGCGAAGTTTCCTGGTGCAGCCATCTCGCTCTTCGGCTATACCGAATGGCTGATGTATGCCAAGTATAATCTGGAAAGATTCTATAAGTATGATACTTATATCCCTTCCACCTTCTATTATAATCCGAACTCAGCACAGACCAAGGCGCTTGAGAGCCGTTATGAGCGCTGGTTCCATCAGCCTATGATGGTGGCACAGCCAAGATTCGCCATCACCGGTTTCGATCACGGAATGTATCTGATTCAGGGTGTCAAGAGATACGGAAAGAACTTTACAGGTGAGCGCCAGCAGATGACCTACCAGCCAGTTCAGACTCCACTCCGTTTCGAGAAGACCAGCAGAGGAGGATACAAGAACAAGAGCTTCCAGTTGATTCACTATACCTTTAATCATCAGATAGAGGCGGTGAAGTACTAGTTTATAGTTTACAATTTATAGTTTACAATTAATAGTTGATAATGAATAGAAATATAGGGCTGCTGATTCTGATGCTGATCTTCGGAATCCCGGTTTCGGCACAGATAGGAGAACATCGTAGTGATTTCGCCATAGGTTTTAATGGGGGCTATATGATGAGTAGCGTAGGATTCACACCCGAGGTACAGCAGAAGCAGCACGGAGGACTGACGGGCGGTTTCTCGATGAGATATACCTGCGAGAAATATTTCAAGACCATCTGTTCTATCTATGCCGAGGTTAACTATTCGCAGGCTGGATGGGAAGAGGATATTCTGGATATGGAGAATAATCCGGTGATTATCACCGAAACCCAAGAGGCGATGGCTTACAAGCGTACCATCAACTATATTCAGGTTCCGATCTTTGCACATCTGGCATGGGGTAGGGAGACAAGAGGACTGAATATCTTCGTGAATGCCGGTCCGCAGTTTGGACTCTATCTGAGTGATTCGCAGAAGACGAACTTCTCGGTAGAGCACATGCCTGCAACCGATAATAACCGAGTAAGTCCGGTGGTAGCTCAGGATACAATGGCAGTCAAGAACAAGCTCGATTATGGTATCGCCCTGGGTCTGGGTGCAGAATACAGCATTCCGAAGGTGGGGCATTTCCTTGCCGAAGCCCGCTACTACTATGGCTTGGGTAATATCTACGGTGCTTCTAAGCGTGATTATTTCGGAAAGAGTAACTACGGACAGATTGTTCTGAAACTCTCTTATCTCTTTGATATCACCAGAACGAAGAACGTGAAGAGGAAATAGTTTACAGTTGAGAGTTGAAAGTTAATAGTTTATAGTTAATAGAAATTAGTAGATAGTGATAATGAAATTATCATTTATGTTTTAAAGAAAATGAGTACAATAGAAAAAATGCAGATGAAATTGAGCGACTCGAAGTCTGCTCGCTGGACCGCCCTCCTCATTGTGAGTATCACGATGATGTTCGGTTACTTTTTTACAGATGTGATGTCTCCACTGGAGCCTCTCTTGACAGCAGCCAAGGGAGCAGAGAATGGTCTCGGACTCGGATGGAGTTCGGATGAGTACGGCTTCTTCTCTGGAGCTTACGGATACTTCAATGTGTTCCTCCTGCTTCTCTTCTTCGGTGGTCTTATCCTCGATAAGTTTGGCATCCGTTTCACTGGTATCCTCTCTACCGTCTTGATGTTTGGTGGAGCCTTGTTGAAGTGGTATGCTTTAGGTCATGAGTTTGACGGAATGGTTGCTGTACCATTCTTTGGTACTTACAGTACGCAGGTAGTAATAGCTGCTCTTGGTTTTGCCATCTATGGTGTGGGATGCGAGATATGCGGTATCACAGTGAGCAAGGTTATCGTGAAGTGGTTTACGGGTCATGAGTTAGCTCTGGCAATGGGTGTACAGGTAGCTACGGCTCGTTTGGGAACTGCTGCAGCACTGAGTGCTTCTCTTCCTTTTGCCAAGGCGATGGGTGGTGTATCAGCTTCTGTTGCTTTGGGTGCAGTATTACTTTGTGCAGGTGTACTGGTTTATTTGGTTTATTGCGTGATGGACAAGAAGGAGGATGCTTCTGCGGCAGCTGTGGCTACTGAGCCGGAAGAAGGTTTCAAGTTTTCAGACTTGGGCGGTTTGTTCAAGACAACAGGTTTCTGGTATGTGGCATTCCTTTGCCTGATGTTCTATGCCGGTGTATTCCCATTCCTGAAGTTTGCTACCAAGCTGATGATTTTCAAGTATGGTGTGTATGCTAATTTGGCAGGTCTGATTCCTGCGATGTTGCCATTCGGTACCATCTTCCTCACACCGCTCTTCGGTAGTATATACGATAAGTATGGCAAGGGTGCTACGCTGATGATTATCGGCAGTTGCCTCCTGACCTTTGTGCACGTCATGTTTGCCCTGCCAATCAACTCATGGGTGCTTGCCATCGTGCTGATGCTCATCCTGGGCATCGCATTTGGACTGGTACCATCAGCCATGTGGCCATCCGTGCCAAAGATTATCCCAATGAAACTCTTAGGAACTGCATACGCCCTTATCTTCTATATCCAGAACATCGGACTGGCTCTCATTCCTGTATGGATTGGTAAGGTGAACCAGGCTAACACGGGTGCTGACGGTGTTATCGACTATACCCAGACGATGACCATCTTTGCAGCCTTTGGTGTAATTGCCATTATCATCTCTTTCCTCCTCTTGTTTGAAGACAAGAGAAAGGGATATGGATTGCAGAAACCTAATGTGAAATAAGTGAAGAGCGAAGAACAAAGAGCAAATTGAGTGAAGGGTAAAAAACGAAGAGTGTAGAATCCGTTTGTTCTTTGTTCTTCTAAATCTTTGAAAGTGTAATTTTTAAAAGAAAGGAAATAACCATGAATGCGACACCTGAATCATTGATTAAGGACTATGCTGACCCGATAGAGCAGCAGGAGATTGACAAGTTTGTATGTTCAGAGATGGGCAGACAGATACACCGGTATATCAAGGGTATGTCGGGTACCAAGCAAGCTATGTTGAAATTTGAGGAAAGGCTAGCCAGCCTCTCTGTACCAGAGAAGGAAAAGGCGATAGCCAAGTATATTGATCTGAACAGAAAAGCATTGGATGGTCTTGACTTGAAGATGATTCTGGTCCGTTCGGTAGCCAACTATTGTGATACCTTCCAGTATATGCTGGATTTTGTCAACGATAAGCGCAAGATGGTTTTCTATTACCAGCGCATCAAGGCGAAATACATTCAATATCATGAGGTATTTGAGCAGGATGGAAAGTTCGGTATGAAAGATCATCAAGGCAACATCTTACTCTCGCCAACTTATGATTTCTTGCGCACCTGCTACATTTATAATGATGACTTGAGCATCATGCCGGTAATAGCTGAGAAGAATGGCAAGATGGGACTTGTAATGCCGGATGGTAACGATACGGTAGTGGCGGATTTCCTTTACGACGAAATTTGCTTGCGTGATGAATATCCTTACTTCGAAGCATCAAAAGATGGCGAGAACGGATTTCTTGACAAGATTGGTAACTTTGTGAATAGTTTATAGTGATTAGTTATTAGTGATTAATTATTAGTGATTAGTTATTAGTGATTAATTATTAATTAATAGTAAAAAGAGAAAGGGCAATCAGGTTGGGATGAACCAACTGATTGCCCTTTTTTACTTTCGTTGCTATGAGCAACTTAGTTTTTATCTATTTTCTCTCGTCTTCTATCCGAATGAATTAATCACTAATCACTACTAATTATCCTAAGTATTTCATCAAGATTTTAATCTTGCCGCTATCACGGAGCTTGATGATACTCTTTTCGCGAATCTGGCGAACACGCTCACGGGTAAGGTTGAACTCGCTGCCGATTTCCTCCAAACCCTTCTCGTGGCAACCGATACCATAGCAGTAGCACAGAATCTTGCGCTCACGGTCTTTCAATACAGAGTTGAGAACTCGGTCAAGCTCGCTCGCCATAGATTCGAAGTCAACGCCCTTATCGGTACGGCTGTCATCACCCGAAGCCATCACGTCGACCATAGCATTGTCGTCATCATCGCTACCGAATGGAGCGTCGATACTCATGTGGTGATTGTCTGCCTTGATAGTCTGGTCGATTTTGCTTTCTTCCATCTTTGTGATTTGAGCGAGCTCAGCAACAGAAGGTTTGCGCTGGTTCTCCTGCTCAAACTTACTGATTTCTGCACTGATCTTACTCAAGGCACCTACCTGGTTCAAAGGCAAGCGAACGATACGGCTCTGCTCAGCAATAGCCTGCAGGATGCTCTGGCGAATCCACCATACGGCGTATGAGATAAACTTAAAGCCGCGGGTCTCGTCAAACTTTTCAGCAGCCTTTACCAAACCGATATTACCCTCATCGATGAGGTCGGTAAGAGAAAGACCTTGGTGCTGATATTGCTTAGCAACAGATACAACGAAACGAAGGTTTGCCTTTACCAATTTCTCCTTGGCACGTTCTCCCTCACGACCGCCTTTGCGAATCTTTTGGGCAAGTTCGATTTCTTCGTCGATAGAGACCATAGGCTCTCTACCAATCTCCACCAAGTACTTGTCGAGTGCTTCACTGGAACGGTTGGTTATACTCTTACTAATCTTAAGTTGTCTCATAAATATCCTTTTACCTTTCTATTTAGAATTTTTTGAAGTATTTTTGTGTATCCCGAAACCTCCTCATGGTTTCGGGGTGCAAAGGTACGAAAAAAAATGTAATTACGTTGTAATATAAACGGATTTTTTTAATCTGATTTGTCTGTTTCTTAGAATTTTAGCCGGTTTCTTGTAGAAAAATGCTATGAGAAGTGCGTTTTTTTGTGCAATAAGTTTGAAATATGGAATAATTTATGTATCTTTGCACAAAAATTGCGAGAAAAGAATAACTAAATAATAAAATAACAACAAAACAAAAAATTATGTTTGAGAATCAACCAAAAGGTCTGTGGGCCTTAGCTTTGGCAAACACGGGTGAGCGTTTCGGCTATTACACCATGCTTGCTGTGTTCTTGCTTTATTTGCAGGCCAACTTCGGTTTTGAAACCGGATTGGCAAGTACTATTTACTCTACATTCCTGATGATGGTTTATTTCCTTCCTATCATCGGTGGTATCGCAGCCGACAAGTTTGGCTTTGGACGTATGGTTACCACGGGTATCTTCATCATGTTCATAGGCTATCTTGTTCTCTCGCTTCCTCTTGGCAAGGAAACCGTTGCCGTTGCTGCCATGGGTATTTCACTTATCCTCATCGCCTTGGGAACCGGTCTGTTCAAGGGTAATCTGCAGGTGATGGTTGGCCGTCTCTATGATGAGCCACAGTATGCCAGCAAACGTGATTCAGGTTTCTCTCTCTTCTATATGGCTATCAACATCGGTGCCATGTTTGCTCCTACTGCAGCCATCAAGATTATGAAGTGGGCGCAGGAGAGCCTGAGCGTGTCGGTGGAAGATTCATACCACTTCGCTTTCGCTGTGGCTTGTGCTTCGCTTATCGTTAGTATCGCCATCTACTATGCCTTCAGCTTTACATACAAGCATGTTCTTGCTTCTGAGACCAAGAGTAAGGATGATAAGACTTCTGCCAAGGAGACAAACGAACTTTCTAAGGCTGAGACCAAGGAGCGCATCATCTGCCTCTGTCTCGTATTCGCTGTGGTTATCTTCTTCTGGATGGCTTTCCACCAGAACGGTAATACATTGACACTCTTTGCCCGCGATTATACTCAGAAGACATCTGAGGGTCTGCAGTCAATGGCGTTCGATGTTACCAACCTCGTAGCCTGCATCTTCGTGGTTTACGGTTGCTTCGGTCTGGCACAGAGCAAGACTGGCAAGGGTAAGGGCATCTCTCTTGGCGTAATAGTTGCTGCTATCGCTTTCCTCTTCTACAAGTACAGCAACCTTGAAGGTTCTGTAGATGTTGAGGCTCCTATCTTCCAGCAGTTCAACCCATGCTATGTAGTGGCATTGACACCAGTGAGCGTTGCTTTGTTCTCATGGCTCCACAAGATTGGCAAGGAGCCTACATCGCCTGAGAAGATTGGCTTGGGTATGCTCGTTGCAGCTCTTGGTTTTGTATGGATGGCTGTAGGTTCAATGGGTCTGGAGCTTCCTTTGACACAGGGCGATCCTGCTACAGAGGGTACACGTGTAAGTGCTAACCTCCTCATCTCTACTTACCTTATCCTTACATTCGCAGAGCTTCTGCTTTCTCCAATCGGTATTTCGTTTGTATCGAAGGTAGCTCCTCCAAAGTATGCAGGTTTGATGATGGGTCTCTGGTTCGGTGCAACAGCCATCGGTAACCAGTTGGTTATGATTCCTGGCATCATGTGGGGTCAGAACTTCAACCTTATTGCTATCTGGGGTGTTCTCGCAGGTATCTGTCTGGTTTCAGCCCTCTTCATCTTCTCTATCATCAAGAAGTTGAACCGCGTAAGCTAAATCAAAAATATCGAATATAAAAAACGAGGTAACAGGCGCATGACCTGTTACCTCGTTTTTATTAGTATTGGCTTTTTACCAATATCCTGTTTTCCTTTATTTCTTCTTGTATTGCGAAGGCAGGCAGCCGTATTCTTCCTTAAAGAATTTGGCGAACTGCTTGGGTGATAAACCTATATTATAGGCAATCTCTGAGATGGAGAGGTCGCCGTTTTGAAGATAGGCGAGGCCATGTTTAAGGCGGATGGCTCGCATAAATTCCAGTGGCGACTTGCCCGTGGTAGCCATCAGCTTCTTGTAGAGTGCGCTTCGGCTCAAGTTCATCTCTTCGCTGAAGTTTTCAACGCTGAACTCAGAATCTGATAAGTGCTGTTCTATGAGGGTTGTTGCCTTGGCTATCCAAGCATCTTCCTGCTTTCTTGTAATATCTTCCTGTTTTAGAGAAACATCATTCCCATCCTCATTCTCTTGCGCCACCGAAAGCTCCGGAGCGGATAGGGAGGCGTATGCTTCTTTCCTGGTATTCCTCCTTTTCCTTACTTGCCAGAAGATAAGAACAAGAAGTAGGACATAGAGCATGAAAGCTTTTCCTGACAGCCAGATAGGGGGCAGAACGTTTAACGATAGGGTAGCTATTGTATCATCATTGCCATCAAGGGCTTTTACTTGCAGGGTATGCTTGCCCCATGACAGTTGTACCAGTTGGATGCAATTTCCATCAGCCAGTTTCCAGTCTTCCTCCTCGTCCAAACGGTAAGTAAACTTTAGAGGTGCCGCATGTGTATAATCCAGTGTTGATACAAACAGTTTGATATTATCGTTATGCTTGAATTCCAGTCTCTGAGATTTGCTTGAAGGAAAAGGCATCACTTTATCGTTGACTTGCAATTCTGTGAACACCACATTTCTGGTTTTCATGCTTTCTTCCAGAAGAGAAGGGGTTAGGCGGATGTATTTGCCACAGCCTCCTGCCAGGATGTCTCCGTTGTTGGTACAGTAGATTGCCTTCTTGCAGAAGGTGATGTCGCCCAATCCGTCGCTATTCACAAACTTTCTGAGATGGAAAATGTAATTGCCTTTTTCGTTCTTGGCTACTCTTATATTGAAGAGAGCTTTGTTTGTGGTAATCCATATCTCACCCTGTTGATCGCCCGTGATGGCAAGAACATTGTTCAGTTCTTCGTTCCTGCCGAAGGTCTTGAGCAGCCGGAAGTGGGCATCATATATTCTTACGTCTTCGTTGGTGCATACCCATCTCAGTTTTCTGTTGTCTGCATATAGGGCATTGATGTTGGCTGTTTGCAGTTCCATAACGGGTACTTCTTTCAGCTGCTTCTGGGCATTGAGGATATACATACCTGTACTGGTGGCTATCAGCATGATATCTTCCTGTTCAGTGTAGACCAAATCGGTGATGGCATTGGTGCGCAAGATGGAGTTATGGAAAGTATAGTTCTTGAATCTGCCTTGTGGTGTAATGCAACACAGACCACTCATTACACCACCTATCCAAAAGTTACCTTCCTTATCCTGTATTATGCGTCGGACATATTTCAGCTGGACATGTTCTTGCCAGATGGGACGTATCTGTGCATCGGGTGTAAGCTGGTAGATGCTTCCACCATAGGTGCCCAGGTAGATGTTCCTGTCGTTGGCAATTCTGCCACCTATTACCTGATTGCTCAAGAGCTTGCTGTTTCCCGTTTGATAAAGTTTGCCGTTGGTTTCACAGTAGAGCCCATTACCATCGTAGCCTATCCATAGCTTGCCCATGGCATCCTGGCATAGGAAACCGATGTCCTCATTGAATGGAGTTGGAATAACGGAGATGCTGGTGTTGTTGAGATTTGTATAGGCAATGCCCACCTTTGAGCTACCTATCCAAGCCATGTTCTCGTCATCGATAAGGATGGTGCTAATATGGTTGCTCGTGAGGGGATAGAGGGCGTTCTCATTTCGAGTGATACGTTTAGCGTTTCCATCATCTTGACGGATGATGATGCCTGAACTGTTGGTGCCAATCCATAGGTTGCCATGTCGGTCTTCTGCCAGGGCGCTGACGTTTTCATCGCAGATTTTCTCCAATGTTATCGGTGATGATTTCTTCTCTCGTTCTGTTTTTGAGGAATTCTTGCCAATATGCAGACGGTACAGACCATTTATGTATTGGTCGTATGTCCAGATATTACCTTGGATGTCTTGATATATTCTGAGATTCTTCGCTTTGGCTTGTATAGGATAGGTTGCCAGGAGAAAAGCATTTTTTTGCTTCACGTTGACGCGATAGATACGTCCCTTGCTGGTTTGTGCGTATGCTACGCCTTCACGGCAAGTTACCGAGTTGATGGGTTCGGAAAGTTTCATTTGATAGAGACGGTTCTCATCGTATATATAATAATATAAGGTGTTGCCGGAGATGTACCATAGGTTTTTGTCCTGGTCAATGATGACTCTGCCTCCTGTATCCTTCTTCGGGTTGTGATGGCTAATCTTGATTCCTAAACGAGCCAGGATTTCGTTGGCATTATCTTGCATACAGTCTTTGTCAGGATTGTAGCAGAAGATATGGTGGTCGTATGTGGTAACCCAAATCTGGGATGACTTGTCTTGTGCAACCTCGATGATATTTGCATTCTTTTTTCCATCTTTCTGGGTGAGCGTATAGCTTCTGTTGTGGAAACCATCGTATCGGGAAAGCCCATTGAGGGTTCCAAACCAAAGGTAGCCCTGCTGGTCTTTCATGATGGAACGCACGTAATTATCGCTCAATCCAGACTGGATGTCGATGGAGCGGAAACTATATTGTGCCTGCGCACGGGTGGTCGACAATAATAAGATTGCGAAAACGAAAAGATATTTTAGTTTTTTCATACTGCAAAGATAGTGAGATTATTTGAAAATTCCAAATCAAGAAGGTGGAAAATGCGAGAATCGGGTGCCGAAATGTGTATTTTATATTCCCAAATGTGTATTTCACCATTTGGGAAAGCATCAAAACCATTTCAGGACAGTACTTTGCCCGATTCGACTTATCTTTGCATCCGTAATCAATTAACAACTAAAAAGTAAACAATTTTAAACATGAAAAGGTATTTCTTATTGCTCCTCTACCTGTTTATATATATAGGATTGAGAGCGGGAACCGTTGAGGTGAAGTCTAACCTCTGGACTGGAACCCAAGAGATGGGAGACTGGAAAAAGTGGGTCACCATCGAGTCTTCCAATTTCAAGGATGCCGAGGTAGGCAATGTGCTCTCGGTGGATGTTTCACAAATCTCTGACGCTTCGGCACAGATGATGCTTAACAACAGCGCATGGGAGGCGATGGCTGGAACCAGCAGCAAGAGCATTAGCAGTGCTCCTTGCGAGATTAAGTGGGAGATAACCGCCGAGATGCTCGCCGAACTGAAGAGCGGTGGCGTTATCGTAAAGGGTGCCAGTTATACTGCCACCAGTATCGACCTGATTAAGCAGGTTCAGACCAGTGATGCAGAAAAGGGAAATCCTGTAACCAATGTCTGGACTGGCAACAAGACCATCGACTGGTCTCCGGGTGTACAGAACGGTTGGCAGGTATTGGATAAATCATTCTTTGCCCATGTAAAGGTAGGCGATAAGTTGCGCTTCAACTATTCTAATCTTGCCATGGGTGCCCAAGGTCATATTTCTACAGGTGACTGGAAGGACATGCCTGATGGCTCAGCTTACAATAACTTGACATCAAGCTATTTCGAATATACTGTTACTACAGATATGTTGGCTAAATTGCAGGACAGCGGCTGTATCGTAAATGGTATCGGTTTTGTGCTGACCAGCGTAGAAGCCATCGACCCAACACAGATTCCTTCGCTCAACTGCCAGGTAGAGAAGGCCGACATCAAGTGCTGGGAGAAAGGCGAGACTCCTGTTATCAGAGTCAACGTACAGAGCATCGAGAGCAAGGATCAGGAAGTTACAGTGAAGGCGGTGGTTCGTACGGATGATTATAAGGAGTTCAAGACTTATAATCAGACTGTAACTGTTGCATCTGGTGAAACCAAGACTGTAACCATTAAGTTGACAGATTTGAAGCCTGGCTTCTATCATGCTGTAGTAACCGCCAACTATGGCGAGTTGAGCGATTTCAACATCGGCTACGACCCAACAAGTATCGTTTCAGCTCCCGATGCACAGAGCGACTTCATGGAGTTCTGGGACAAGGCTAAGGCAGATTTGGCAAAGGTGGCTCCTGAATATAAGCTCACCAAGATTGACTCTAAGTCAACCAGTAAGCGTAATGTTTATCTCGTAGAGATGAACTCAATAGATGATGGTGACGGCAATCCTGTAACCATCCGTGGCTATTATGCAGAGCCAGTGGCAGCAGGTACTTATCCTGTCATCATCACCCAGAACGGTTATGACAGCGATGCAAAAATCCCAGCCCTTAACTTCTGTCCTAATGGCGATCAGAACAGCGACTGGATTGAGTTGAACCTCTCTGTTCGCGGTCAGGTAATCAACAATCGTGGTGAGAATACGAACAAGTACGGCGACTGGTTTAGCTACAACTTCGGCAACAAGGACACCTATTATTATAGAGGTGCCTATATGGATGTAATTCGCGGCATCGACTTCATCGCCTCTCGCGAGAAGGCTCAGCAGGACAACATCTTCATGATGGGTGGAAGCCAGGGTGGTGCTCTCACCATAGCAGGTGCAGCCCTCGACAACCGCATCAAGGCTATCGCTCCATCTATCCAGTTTATGGGCGACTTCCCTGATTACTTCAAGGTAGGCGCATGGCCAGCATCTAGAGCCAAGGAGCAGCAGAAAGCAAAGAATCTGAGCGATGAGGATATGTATAAGTTCCTCTCATACTTCGACACCAAGAACCTGGCTCCATACATTACTTGTCCTGTTTCTACAGCGATGGGCTTGCAAGACCCGGTTTGTCCTCCTCATACCAATTTCGCCCCTTACAACAACCTGAAGGTGGAGGATAAGCAGTATGTAGTGAATGGCGACTGCAAGCATCAGACACCAAGCACTTGGTACAACGAGTGTCTTGACTTCTTCAAGAAGCATATCACCGACAATAAGGAATATGTTACCGTCAATCTGAACGTATGGAAGGGTGATGTTTCTGTGGATAGCTGGAGTGTTTATCAGAAGATAGAAGCAGACAAGTTTGCCAATGCAGCGGTAGGCGATGAGTTGGAAATTACCATTCCTAGCCTCAATGGTAGCAACCATCAGTTGTTCCTGCAGAATGGCAACTGGAAGACTTTGGCTGGAGTAGATGAAAAGTATACTATCTCAAAGGCTCCTTATACCTTCAAGGCAACTATCACAAAAGAGATGCTTGCTGAATTGCAGGACAAGGGTATTGTTGTTAAGGGAATCGGCTACGATCTTTCAAGCGTAGACATTAAGCACAAGGTAGCCAAGGGCGACTCTGAGAACAAGGGCAATGCCTATACTCCTCTCTGGACTGGTTCTGAGGTTATCAGCTGGGATCCGGTAAGCGGTAATTCTGTATTCGTAAAGGCTGCAGAACTCACTGATAAGTTGGCAAATGCCAAGGCTGGCGATAAGCTCCGCATGAGCTATTCCGGTTTGGGATTCGGCACAGCACAGGGCAAGATTCTTGCCAACTGGACTGCTCTTACCGGTTTGCAGACTGCCAAATTCTCTGGCGGTAGCTACTTTGAATATACGCTGACTGATGAATGGCTGACTGCCATTAAGAAGGATGGACTTCGTGTAAGCGGTACAGGATTTACATTGAACAGCATCGAACTGGTTTCCCCAGAAAAGGAATACACCATCTTCGCCAAGAATGATGATGATGACATCAAGGCTTGGGAAGCTGGTGAGACTCCAAAGCTCGGTATGACTATAACCAATGTAGAGAGCGTGGAAGTAACCGTGCCTTATAAGGTGACACTGATGAAGGATATGGTGGATGACGATACTCAGACACACAGCATCTATCAGACCTACTCTCAGAATGTAACGCTGGCTGCCGGAGAGACCAAGCATGTGGATCTGGTATTCGACAAATTGACAGAGCCTGGATTCTACAAGATGATAGCCAATGTAAACCATAATGATGTATGTTCTTACAACATCGGTTACGACCCTAAGAATGTGCCTGTAAAGGCTACTACTCCTAGCGACTTCTGGAGCTATTGGCAGGAAGGTCTCGACGAGTTGGCTGCAACAGATGCAAAAATCGAGATGGAGGAATTGAAAGATAAGAGTACCGACAAGCGCAAGGTTTATCTTGTAACCATGAAGTCGGTAGCTGATAGCAAGAATGGTACTCCTGTAACCATCCGTGGTTATTATGCAGAGCCAGTGGCTGAGGGCAAGTATCCTACAGTCATCTACTATCAGGGAACAGACGGAGGTTCTGGTACTCCATGGTGCATGAACGCTAATGACAATGCAGACTACTGCGAGTTCATCCTCTCTACCCGTGGACAGATGCTCAACAACCGTGAGCCAAATATCGCAGACAATGTATATGGACGTGACGCGAAGACAGGCAAGACCGATTACTATTCATACGGCTGGGGCGACAAGGAGAAGCACTATTATCGTGGCGCTTATCTCGACTGTGTAAGAGCCATCGACTTTGTGAAGACACGTGCTAAGGTGGATGAAAAGAATCTCTATGCTGCCGGTGGCAGCCAGGGTGGTTGCTTCACTTATGTAGCCGAAGGCTTGACTGGAGCATTCAGAGCCATTGCTCCTTCTATCACAGGTCATGCAGACTTTGAGGAAGGTATGAAGATTGTGAACTGGCCTCGTGCCAACTTCCTGGCTGCAGCAGAAAAGCTCGGTATGACAACAGAGCAGATGAACGAGTTCAACGCCTACTACGATGTAATGAACTTCTCAGAGCACGTAACCTGTCCGGTTATCTCTTGCTTCAGCTTGCAGGATACTACAGATCCTACACGTACCAACCTCGCTCCATTCAACCTGCTCAATAAGGTAAAGGCAGAGGATAAGGTTTACATCATCAACCCATTCCTGGGTCATGCAACACCAGCCGATTGGGGTACTAAGTACATGGAGTTCTTCAAGAAGTACTATTCTAAGTATGATAACCAGGGCTTTGTTCCTGTAACAGGTTTCATTGATGCAGCTAAGGCTGAAGAACTGAAGCTGCAGGAAGGCGTAGCCTTCGATTTGACCGATGCCACCCTTGCCGATGGCGTCAATGAGGTAAATTTTAAGAATCCCAACGCCCTCATCCTGGTGAAGGGTGCGGTAAATGAAGGAGTAGCTACCCCGGAAGTCGCTTTGAACAGCAACAGGAACCTGGTGGTTAAGGGCACAGATGATAACTATTATGCAGTGAAGCAGTTGGAGATTGCAGACCAGAATCCTGTTTATCGTGCATCTCTTGTCAAGACGGGAACAGCTGGTTACAAGTACACCCGTTCTTTGGCAGCCAACACATTTGCGACCCTCTATTTGCCTTGTGCAATAGAGGTGCCTGCAGGCTGCAAGGCTTACGGTTTTGCCAAGTCAGAGGGTAACACCATCATTCTGAAGGAAGTTGCTTCCCTGGCTGTCCATACTCCCTACATCCTGCATAATGGCAATGCTGAGACTGCCGAATTGGTTTGCACAGGCACTGGCGATATGGACTTCACTGCAGAAGATACAGATGAGTTATTCGGCAATCTGAGTGTTCACGGCACATTCAATTACTTCAATGGTGATGGCAGTATAAAGTATGGTATTCAGAAAGCTCAGGGTGAAAACCTCAACCTGAAGAAGGTGGGCACTGGAGCCGTCGTTCCTCCATTCCGTGTGTACTTCACCATTCCTGAGTCAAGCAATGCCAAGGCTTATAGCTTGCACCTGGGTGGAGGAACAACAGGTATCAATGGGGTAAATGCTGCTGAGGCAGTACATACTTGTGACATCTATTCTATTGATGGAAAACTGGTAAAGGCTGGTGCCGCTAGAGTAGAAGGACTTGCCAAAGGTATCTATATTGTCAATGGTAAAAAGCTGTTAGTGAAGTAATATTTGAGAACAATCTTTTAAAAGAAAACATCATGAAGAAACAAGTATATATAAAACCTGAGATTCAGGTTGTTGAATTAGAATCGCAGGGTGCTCTTCTTGCCGGCAGTACCGGTGGTGGAAGCAATACTCCTGGCATCACCAGAGATGAGGGCGGAAGCATAGATGAGGGCTATGTTGATGCCCGACCAAGATATGATATATGGTAGTTTATATATTAGTTTATGTTTGTAGGTTCACTTTTGACCGACTTCTACATTCTGGTAGAAGCTTAAGACATTTAATCACAACGATAAAGGGAATCCGTGAGGACTCCCTTTTTCTATTTTCTTTAACTGTTTATTTCTTCAACCACTTATCTAACCAGCCGAAGAAGGTGCGCTGCCAGAGCACGCCATTCTGTGGCTTCAATACCCAGTGGTTCTCATCAGGATAGATGAGGAGTTCGGCTGGGATGCCACGCATGCGGGCTGCATTGAAGGCGCCCATGCCCTGGTTGGCATTGATACGGTAATCCTTTTCGCCGTGGATGCAGAGGATAGGAGTATCCCACTTGTCTACAAACTTATGAGGACTGTTCTCGTAAGTCTTCTTGGCATTCGCTGTCTGGTCCTTGTTCCAGTAAGCATCCTCGTATTCCCAGTTAGAGAACCAAGCCTCCTCGGTATCGGTATACATGCTCTCCAGATTGAAAGCACCGTCGTGAGAAAGGAATGCTTTGAAACGCTTATTGTGATGACCGGCGAGATAGTATACAGAGAAACCACCGAAGCTGGCACCTACACAACCCAGACGATCCTTGTCTACGTAAGGAAGATTGTTGGCAGCATCATCAATAGCTGAAAGATAATCGTTCATGCACTGGCCTGTCCAGTCGCCAGAAATCTCTTCGTTCCATGCGCTTCCGAAACCAGGGAGACCGCGACGGTTTGGCAATACGATGACATAACCGTTGGCAGCCATGATCTGGATGTTCCAGCGGTAGCTCCAGAACTGGCTTACCGGACTCTGAGGACCACCCTCGCAGAAGAGAAGGGTAGGATACTTCTTGTTGGCATCGAAATTAGATGGCAACATGATCCATACCAGCATCTGCTTGCCGTCGGTAGTCTTTACCCAGCGCTGCTCACACTTACCCAGGTTCAACTGGTTCAGAATATGGTCGTTCTCGCGGGTAATCTGCTCTACCTTGGTACTCTTGGCATCCTTGCCTGGAGTTACGATGTAGATATCAGTAGGGTGGCTCATGCTTGCCTTGGTAGCGAGAAGCTTGTTGCCGTTGTTGGCAAGCGAGATGCTTCCGTAGTCAGCCCACTCGTTGGTAATCTGCTTTACTTCGCCCTTGAAGTTAGCCTGATAGAGGTTCAGGGTTCCGTGCCATACACCGATGAAGCTGAGGCTCTTGTTGTCCTTGTTCCATACGAAGCCCTCTACGCTGGAATCAAACTTGTCTGATACATAGTTCTTCTTGCCGGTAGCGAGTTCGTAAACACAGAGGCGGTTGCGGTCGCTCTCATAGCCATCGCGAGCCATGCTCTGCCAAGCGATGTACTTACCGTCTGCAGAGAACTGAGGGTTCACGTCGTAACCCGGATTGTTCTTCAGATTTTCAGGTGCGTTGACAGCTTGGTTCTTCATGCTCTTTGTAGCATCAATCTTAGGCTCCACATAGCCAGCCTCCTTGCAGAGGTTCTTTGTCTCGCGCGTACCTATATTATATAGGTAGATATCAGAGTCGGTAGAGATGGCATACTGAACGCCCTCTTTCTTGCGGCAGGTGTAGGCAATGGTCTTGGAATCCGGGCTCCATGCTAACTGCTCGATGCCACCGAATGGAGCCATAGGGCACTCGAATGGCTCATCCTTCAGGATGTCTTCGCCTGCGTTGATGGTACCGTCGGCAGCTACATCAGCCACGAATGGGTGGAGAAGGCTCTCTACGTAGTGGTCCCAGTGGCGATAGTTCATATCAGTTACGAGACGGCCGGTTGCCAGAGGGAGATCAGAAGGATTCTCCTTGATGGTTCCGTGGTAAGGGAGTTCCTTGATGAGGATGACCTTCTTGCCGTCAGGAGAGAAGCGGAAACCCTGGATGCCCAACTTGTCGTTGGTGAGCTGCTTGCGGTCGGTTCCGTCTGGGTTCATGCTCCAGAGCTGTCCGTCGCGGATGAAGGCAATCTTCTGTCCGCCCTGAATCCATGCCGCATCTGTTTCGCTCTTGGCATCGGTGGTCAATGCCTTCTGGTTCTTGCCGTTGGCATCCATGATGAAGAGCATCTGGTGGCCCTTGTTTTCCTTTACACTGTAGTAACCCACCTGGTACACCACCTGCTTGCCGTTAGGCGAAGCTTCGGCGCCACCGATACGACCCATAGCCCAGAGAGCTTCAGGAGTCATCAGGTGGTTTTCTACCTTGATGTCATTTTTCTGAATCATAGTCTGTGCATCAGCTGCTGTGCCCATCGTGAGAGCCGCAGCAGCTAAAATCATAGCTTTAATCATGTTTCTAATTTTCTGTTATAATGTTGCTTTGATGTTATTTTGTTATCTTAAATCTTGTCCAAAGCCTGCTTGATATCATCGAGGATGTCTTCTACATCTTCGATACCTACGGAGAGGCGAATCAGGTCTGGTGCAACACCAGCTTCCTTCAGCTGCTCTTCGCTGAGCTGGCGATGGGTGTGACTGGCTGGATGGAGTACACAGGTGCGGGCATCGGCTACATGGGTTACGATGTTGATCATGTCGAGAGAATCCATAAACTTGATGGCTGTCTCGCGATCGCCCTTCAATCCGAAGGCGATAACGCCACAGGTGCCGTTTGGCATATACTTCTGGGCAAGCGCATGATACTCATCGCCCTCCAGACCGCTATAATGAACCCAAGCCACGCGCTCATCGTTCTGCAGGAACTCTGCTACCTTCTGGGCATTGGCACAATGCTGGCGCATACGGAGGTGGAGACTCTGAAGACCGAGGTTGAGGATGAACGAATTCATTGGGGCTGGGATGCTGCCGAGATCGCGCATCAGCTGAGCCACGAGTTTGGTGGTGTAGCCCATCTTGCCGAAAGCCTTCACGTAGGTCAGACCATGGTAGCTGTCATCTGGTGTGCAGAGACCTGGGAACTTATCAGCATGAGCCATCCAGTCGAAGTTGCCGCTGTCTACAACCACGCCACCTACCTGTGAAGCGGTACCATCCATATACTTGGTTGTACTGTGGGTAACGATGTCGGCACCCCATTCGAATGGGCGGCAGTTGATAGGCGTAGCGAAGGTGTTGTCAACGATGAGAGGCACCCCATTCTTGTGAGCGATGCGTGCAAACTTCTCGATGTCGAGAACTGCGCAGCTCGGGTTGCTGATGGTTTCGCCGAAAACAACCTTGGTGTTAGGGCGGAAAGCCTTCTGGATTTCTTCTTCGCTATCGTTCGGATTCACGAAAGTACACTCGATGCCGAGTTTCTTCAGGGTTACGCCGAAGAGATTGAAGGTACCACCATAAATCTCATTAGATGTAACGATATGGTCGCCCGCTTCGCAGATGTTGAATACTGCATAGAAGTTGGCAGCCTGACCGCTGCTGGTCAGCACGGCTCCCACGCCACCCTCGAGTTCGGCAATCTTCTTAGCCACAACATCGTTGGTAGGGTTCTGGAGACGGGTGTAGAAGTAGCCTTCCTTCTTCAGGTCGAAGAGCATAGCCATCTCCTCAGAGTTGTCATACTTGAAAGTGGTGCTTTGATAAATTGGCACTTCAATCGGTTCGCCGTTCTTTGGCTCATAGCCTCCCTGCACGCAGATAGAGGCGGTACGTAAATTCTTTTTCATTTGTCGGTTATTGTTTTCTTTTAAACTTCATGTTTTTGCGATATGACATGTTATGCTGCCCATTGCAAGATGCAAAGATACGGCAAATCCTTGAGAATTAAGAATAATTTGCGTAAAACATTGTTCTGTAGCCAGTTTTTTTTGTACTTTTGCAGTCAAATTTGCAAAATAATAGCGATATAGTTTTATTTAAAGTAGTATGAAGATAGGTTTCGATAACGAGAAGTACCTGAAGATTCAGTCAGAACACATCAAGGAAAGAATCTCACAGTTTGACGGAAAGCTTTACCTCGAATTAGGCGGTAAACTTTTTGACGATCATCATGCCAGCAGAGTTTTGCCGGGTTTTCAGCCTGACAGCAAACTGTGCATGTTCCAGAAAATCAGCGATAGCATTGAGATTGTTATCGTGATTAGTGCAGCCGATATAGAGAAGAACAAGAAGCGTGCCGACTTGGGCATTACTTACGATGAGGACGTACTGCGTCTTCGTGGTGAGTTCCAAAACCGTGGTTTCATGGTGGGTTCTGTTGTCATCACTCATTATAATGGCCAGCCTGCAGCCATCGCCTTCAAACAGCGTCTGGAGCGCGAGGGCATCAAGACTTACTGCCATTATCTCATCGAGGGCTATCCTCATAACGTGAGTCTGATTGCCTCTGACGAGGGATTCGGTCAGAACGATTATGTTGAGACTGAGCGTCCTCTGGTTATTGTTACTGCGCCGGGTCCTGGTAGCGGTAAGATGGCGGTTTGTCTGAGTCAGCTTTATAATGAGAACAAGCGCGGGGTGCGTGCCGGCTATGCCAAGTTTGAAACATTCCCTGTTTGGAATCTCCCATTGAAGCATCCGGTAAACATCGCATACGAGGCTGCTACTGCCGATCTGAACGATGTGAACATGATTGACCCGTTCCATCTGGAGGCTTACAACAAGATAGCCATCAACTATAACCGTGATGTAGAGATTTATCCTGTGCTTAATGCGCTGTTCGAGGGCATCTATGGCAGCAATCCATACAAGTCGCCTACGGATATGGGTGTGAACATGGTAGGTTTCTGTATCTCTGATGATGAGGCTTGCTGCGAGGCTTCCAAGAACGAGATTGTCCGCCGTTACTATGCGGCTACCAACAAGATGGCGGCTGGCGCTTGCAATGATGATGAAATCAACAAGATTCAGATGCTCTTCAATCAGGCTAAGATTACTACTGATTACCGCAAGGTGACAGTAGCTGCCAAGAATCATAAGAAGGAGACCGGACATACTTCTTCTGCCATTGAGTTGGAGGATGGTACCATCATCTGCGGTCATAGCAGCGAGTTGTTGGGCTGTAGTGCAGCCTTGCTCCTGAATGTTACCAAGCAGTTGGCAGGCATCGACCATGATTTGAAGTTGATTCCTCAGTCGATGATTGAGCCTATCCAGCATACCAAGGTGAATTATCTCGGTGGTCACAATCCTCGTCTTCATACCGATGAGGTTCTCGTGGCCCTCTCTGTTCTTTCAGAGAATGATGAGAACTGCAGAAAGGCATTGGAGCAGTTACCTAAGCTTCGCGGCTGTCAGGCTCACTGCACCGTGATGCTGAGCGATGTAGACCAGAAGATTTTCAAGAAACTCGGAGTGGATATTACCTGCGAGCCGGTATTGAAGAAGTAAATTCTTTTCAAATAAAATACCCCCGAAAAGGTGTAATTAATAATGTTGCTTGATTAATTATACCTTTTCGGGGGTAATGTTATGCGTTTGTGGCTGGAGTTACTCCTGTCACATTAGCTAGCGTATCACGGATAAAACCATTGATGGTTGTTCCTGCTTGCATTGCCATCATCGCAATACGACTATGGATTTCAGGAGTGATGCGGATATTTAAGTTGCCACTATAAGGTACACGAGGTGCCTTTCCATTGGCTTTACATAAGGCAAGATAATCATCTATTGCGCCTTCAAAATCCTTGCGTAATTCATTAACGTCTTGACCTTCGTAGGTAATCATATCCTTGCTCATTCCGAGAACCTTACCATATAGGCAATTGTCCTCCTCACTATAATCTACGCTACCCGTATAACCTTTATATTTTAATAATCCCATATTCTGTTCCTCCTATGTATTTGACTGTAAATGTAACTAAAAATAGTTACACTACCAAGTTTTTGGGGCTTTTTAACTATCTTTTCTGGCTTTAAGTATGTAATCATATAAAAAAAGCGTAATGAACACCTTTTAGGGTAATCCATTACGCTCTTATTTATCTAGTAATCTTTATTTTCCGAGATTATTCTTTTTCTCGTTCAGTTCTGCCTGCTTGCGCATCATTTCAGCCTGCTGCTGGCGCTGCATCTCCTGGAGGGCCTGCATTCTTGCCATCAGGCCGCTTGCCTTCTTAGGGTTGTTCTTGTTCTCCTGGTAGCGCTTCTCAAGGATGGCGAGGAGCTTCTCGTCGTCGGTAGTCTTGCGCAGAGTCCACATGATTGCGGCACTGAAGAACAATGAGATGAAGTAGTAGAAGTTCAGACCGGCTGAGTAGTCATTGAACATGAAGAAGAACATCAATGGCATGAGATACATCATCCACTGCATCATCTTCATCTGCTCTGCCTGCTGACCTACCATCTGGTCGCGCTGCTGACGCATGGTCATCCAAGAGTACAACAGGTTGGCTACACAGAACAGGATACAGGTCAAACTCAAGTGGTCGCCAATCAGCCAGATGTTGGTGTTCCATTCGAAGATTGGGTCGAAGGTACTCAAGTCGTTCATCCACAGGAACTTCTCACCACGAAGCTGGATGGCATTAGGCACGAAGTTGAACATCGCAACCCAAACCGGCATCTGAATCAGCATTGGCAAGCATCCTGACAATGGGCTTACACCATACTTGGCATATTCCGCCATCATCGCCTGCTGCTTCTGCATCTGGTCTTCAGGTTTGTTATACTGAGCCGTAGCAGCTTCGAGTTTTGGTTTCAGCACGCGCATCTTGGCTGAACTCATGTAGCTCTTCTTCACCATAGGGTAGGTGATGAGCTTGAGGAGCAAGGTGATGAGAATCAATACGATACCCATAGGGAATATCTTGCTCAACCAGTCGAATACGTAGAGTGTGAAGAAACGGTTGATCCAACGGATGATAGGCCATCCCAGGTATACGAGCTTCTGGAATTCCAAGTCCTTGCCGAAGGTACTTTCCTTCTCGGTATTCTTCAGAATCTGGAAGTCGTTAGGACCGAAGTAGAACTCAAACTCAGATGCCTTCTTACCGGTTGGGTCGAAAGCTGTCTTCATCTTAGCCTGGAACTGCTTCAGGTAGCCCGAACCCTTCTCCTGAGGGATAGAGGTCATGAAAGCATCCTTCTCGAAGTTATCCTTTGCTACGATGATGGCAGAGAAGAACTGGTTCTTGAACGATACCCAGTCGATGGCTTCTTCTATCTTCTCGTCAATCTTCTCGCTACCTTCGTTGAGGTGGTCGGTACCGCCTTCTACATTATGGTAGGTGAGGGTAGTATAACGGTTCTCGAACATGAAACCACGTTCCTGCTGGCGTGCCTTGTCGCTCCAGTCAACATCCATCTTATTATAATTAGGTGAGAACAGACCCGCCATGCCCTGTGCCTGGAGGCTCATGTGCAGCATGTAGTCATCGCCCAATGTATAAGTCATGGTGAGCGTCTTGCCTTCACCAGCCACAGCGGTCAGGGTTACCGACTTGTCGGTCACGTTGGATGGAGTGAAGTAGAGATCGCTGGTGATGATGTTGGCTTCCTTCGCCTCGAGCATGAACTTGAGGCTCTGGTCGTTACCGTCGAAGAGGGTTACGTCCTTGGCATCAGCCGAACCGTCTTTCACCTGCAGGTTGTGTCCCACATAGCCTTTGATGACAGCCTTCTCTACAGTAGCACCCTTGGTGTTGAGTGTTAATTCTACCTTCTCGTTTTTCAATACAATCTTCTTAGCCTGGCCTTTGAGTGCCGAATAGAAGAGGGCGGTTGAGTCTGCCTCAACCTTTGCTTTGGCATTAGTCTGGCGCTTAACAGCGGCAGACTTGCTAGCCTTTTCCATCTCGGCATGTTTAGCCTTGGCGATGGAGTCCTGAACGAATGCCGCTCTCTGTTCTTCGGCAGATGGCTGGTTGTACCAGCTAAAGCCAATCAGCACTACGGCAATCAGGAGGAAACCGATAATGTTGTTCTTGTTCATTTTTAAAATTTGAAATTAAAGGAGTAAAGGGGATCACTCCTTTAACTCCTAATATTTACTTTTTGTTTTCTATTGCTGTCTTTACGAAATCCATGAACAGTGGATGTGGTTTCAGCACCGTACTCTGGTATTCCGGATGATACTGTGTACCTACGTACCACTTCAAGCCTGGGATTTCTACGATTTCTACCAGGTCACTCTCAGGGTTTCTGCCTACGCACATCATGCCGTTCTTCTCAAATTCCTTCTGGAACTCGTTGTTGAACTCATAGCGGTGGCGATGGCGTTCCTGAATATGCTCCTTCTTATAGATATTGAACACGCGTGAACCCTGTTTCAGCACACACTCGTAAGCACCGAGACGCATGGTTCCACCCATGTTTGATATGTTCTTCTGCTCCTCCATGATGTCGATGACATTGTGTGGAGTCTTCTCGTCCATCTCGCGTGAGTTGGCATCCTTGTAGCCCATTACGTTGCGGGCAAACTCGATAACCATCATCTGCATACCCAGGCAGATGCCGAAGGTAGGGATATCGTGGATGCGGGTATAGTGGGCGGCGATAATCTTGCCCTCGATGCCTCGCTGGCCGAAGCCTGGGCAGATGACGATACCGTCCTGACCCTTCAGCTGCTCAGCCACGTTCTCCTCTGTGAGATATTCTGAGTTGATGAAGGTAATCTTCACCTTGTGGTCGTTGTAGGTGCCGGCATGAGAGAGACTCTCGCGGATACTCTTGTAGGCATCCTGCAGGTCGTACTTGCCTACGAGACCGATGTTTACCACCTCTGTAGCCTTGTTTCTGCGGTCGAGGAAAGTTCTCCAAGGACCCAGCGCAGGCTTTTCGCCGATAGGTTCGCCCATCTTGCGGAGGATGGCTGTATCAAGGCCCTGGTTCTGCATGTTTACAGGCACCTCGTAGATGCTAGGAAGGTCTTCGCTCTGGATCACGCAGTCTAAATCTACGTTACAGAAGCTAGCCACCTTCTTCATGATTCCCTCTTCGAGATGTTTCTCGGTGCGGAGAATCAGAACATCAGGCTGAATACCTACGCTCTGCAGTTCCTTCACGGAGTGCTGGGTAGGCTTTGTCTTCAGCTCGCCTGCAGCTTTCAGATAAGGCACGTAGGTGAGGTGCACATTGACGGCGTTCTTGCCCAGCTCCCATTTCAGCTGTCGGATAGCTTCCATGTATGGGGCACTCTCGATGTCGCCGATGGTTCCGCCAATCTCGGTAATCACGAAGTCATAGTGATACTTCTTGCCGAGCAGCTTCACGTTGCGCTTGATCTCGTCGGTGATGTGAGGCACCACCTGGATGGTCTTGCCGAGATAATCGCCGCGACGTTCCTTGTCAATGACTGCCTTGTAGATACGACCAGTGGTGAGAGAATTCGCTTTCGTAGTTTGAATACCGGTGAATCGCTCGTAGTGTCCGAGGTCGAGGTCGGTCTCCATACCATCTACCGTTACGTAGCACTCACCATGCTCGTACGGGTTCAGTGTACCCGGGTCGATGTTGATGTATGGGTCAAACTTTTGGATAGTAATATTGTAACCTCTTGCTTGAAGAAGTTTACCGATGGATGAAGATATGATTCCTTTACCCAAAGAAGAAACCACACCACCAGTAACGAAGATGTACTTTGTTTCAGCCACGATGTTTATAATTTAAATTAGAATTATTTGGGTGCAAAGTTACGACATTTTTGTGAAATGAGCAAAAATATTTCTAATAAAGGGCATAGATTTATGAATTATTTATTACCTTTGTGCCCAAATTTATAAAATTAAGGTATGAAAATAAAATTTGGATTACTCGTTCTTGCGTTCCTTTCGGCTCTGACGCCTGTTTCTGCCCAGCGCAAATTGAAGAAGGTGGAGGCTGGAGAGGCATCGAAGAACAGGTTGGCTGAAATCTATGCCGATTCGCTCTTGAAGTGCCGTCAGCGCATCGATTCCATGAAGATGGATTCGAAGGATAGCAGATATGCTCAGCTCTTCACGCCGCTCACGTTCTATCATGGTCCGGCAGCACGCATGTTGCGACTCAAGCCTCAGGGTGGGGTGAAGGATTCGCTCGGAACGATGCTCGACCAGACGCTGATGGAGGTTTATCTCAAGCGTCCCGACCTGGTGCGCGATACAGAGACTCATCTCAAGGAGGTGGGGGCACCGCTGGCTGCGCAGAGCAAACCGAAGAAGAATCATCCGGACATCGTAGAGCAGGTGGCTCCGAAGGCGATTGAGGTGGATGCGGCTCCGATGGATATCATCATCACCCGTCCTAACTTCTGGACCATAGGTGGCGATTATTATCTCCAGTTCCTGCAAAATTATGTTTCTGACAACTGGTATAAGGGTGGTGAGAGTAATTATTCGGTGCTCGGAAGAGTGACTATGTTTGCCAACTACAATAACAAGCAGAAGGTAAAATGGGATAATAAAGTGGAGATGCGTCTGGGTTATCAGACTTCGAAGGGTGATACGGTTCATACGCTGAAGACGAGCGATGATATGATTCGATACACCGGAAAACTTGGTCTGCAGGCTTCCAAGAAGTGGTATTATACCATCCAGCTGATTGGTCAGACTCAGTTTACGCATGGTTACAAGAGTAACGATAAGACGGTTTATTCCGATTTCTTCTCGCCATTCAATCTGAACCTCTCTGTCGGTATGGATTATAATGTAGACTGGTTCCATCATCGCCTGAAGGGTAGTGCTCATCTGGCTCCTCTGGCTTTCAACTGGAAGTATGTGGGCAGAGCGGATCTGGCTACGCGATACGGACTGGATGAGGGTAAGCATGGCATGACCGATTACGGTTCTGAGTGTACCTTCGACCTGGCTTGGCAGATAGCGGATAATATCAAGTGGAAGACCCGTCTCTGGGGATACACCACTTACAAGCGTGCTGAAATAGAGTGGGAAAACACCATTACCTTCCAGTTTAACCGCTACATTTCTACCAACATCTTCCTCTATCCGCGTTTCGACGATGGTGTGAAGCGCAAGGACGACCAGAGCTACTGGCAGTTTAAGGAATTCATGTCAGTAGGTTTCTCTTATTCGTTCTAGGGTAAGTTTCCCCCACACGCTAAGATAGTTTGCCCCACACGCCCTGAAAGGGCAGAAGCTCCTAGCCCAGGGCAACACCCTGGGTTAAAACCCGCAATCAACAAAGTCGCCCTGTAAGGGCAAAAGCTTTCTAATATCTTTAAAGCTTTTGCCCTTACAGGGCGTTTTTGTATATGCCAATAATACCCAGGGCGCTGCCCAGGGCTAGGAGCTTCTGCCCTTTCAGGGCGTGTGGAGCAATCTTCCTTCTGCCCTTAACCTTTTTCCTTCGACCAATGGCCGTGGGTTCGGGGCGTGTTTAGAATCGGAAGCAAACCTCGGCATCTGCCATGGAGTAATTGTGCTTCGCGAGTGTCTTGTCGTTGATGAGTGCATACTCGGTAAGGATAGAGATACGCTTGCCGATGTGGAAGTTCAAACCAGCCTCATACTGGGTTCTCTGCATGTTGCTCTTGCCGTTAGGCTGATACATGTCGTAACGCGCCTTCACGTCGATACGGCTGTTCTTTGGCAGCTGAGCCAATGGGGCGATAACCAATCCATATACACCCTGTGCCTTGTTGCCGATTTTTGCATTCAGATTGCAGTCCTTGGCGTTGGCATCGTTGAAGTTGGTGATGCTCTTGTCAAAAGCCTTGCCGGTAGAGTGGATATACTCAGAACGTACGGTCCAGCCGTCTTTCTTGTATTCGAAGGAGAAGGCATAGCGGTTTTGGCTGAGCTTGCGAACGCCAGAGCGTTCCTGAATGTCGGCAGTATAGGAGGCATCATGCTCGTCGGTCCATGTTCCCTTTCTTGCATAAGAACCGGTCCATCCGAAGGCACCGATGCGCATGCCGCTTACTGGCATTACCCATACACCTCCGATGATGTTCTTCTGATTATCAACGTCCTTGGTATTGGTTCCCTGTCCGTTGAATACACCAATCTGATAGTGCAGCAGGTTTCTGCCGTTGGCATTCTTGAGGAAATCACCCTGGAACTGAAGACCGATGTCACGGCCGTTGGATGCGTGCTCTCCGGCACGGTCGCTGAAACCTGCCAGCTTGCTCACGTTCTGTGAATATCCCATGAAGCCCTGGTCGATAGGGTGCATCGGATTCTCAAAGGTGAATGGGTTCTTAAACTGACCAATCTTCACCTTGAAGTATTCATATTTCTGCCATTCAGCAAACAAATCCACCATTCTCGGACTGGAACCGAGGGTGGAGGTGTTGCCGTTGAACTGGATTTGAGTCTTCCAGTAGAAGTCGCCTGCAATGCGACCTTCGAGAGCGATACGCGCCATACGGATGTTGAATGAGTTGGATTCGGCATCTTTCTGTCCGCTGTACTGATACTGGGTCATTCCATAACCCGACAATTTCACGTTGCTCAACCATGCTGGTATTTCGATGGTCTGCTTCTTTTGGGCGCTGGCTGAGAGCGAAGCTACAGCCATGAGCGCCAGGATGATACTCTTTTTCATCTTTTTTCTATTTTGATTTCTAGGTTTATCTCTTTTCGAGCAGTACCACGTTCTCTACGTGAGGGGTGTGAGGGAACATATCCACCGGCTGTACGGCTGCTACCTTATACTGGGCATCCATCAGTTGCAGGTCGCGTGCCTGTGTAGCCGGGTTGCAGCTTACGTATACGATGCGCTTTGGGGCTGCATTCAGAATCACGTTTATTACGTCTGGGTGCATTCCGGCACGTGGAGGGTCGGTGATGATGACGTCAGGACGACCGTGCTGCGCGATGAAATCGTTGGTCAGGATATCCTTCATATCGCCTGCATAGAAGAGGGTATTCTCGATGTTGTTCACCTGAGAATTCACCTTTGCATCCTCTATGGCCTCTGGCACGTACTCGATACCGATTACTTTCTTTGCCTTGTGAGCTACGAAGTTGGCGATGGTTCCGGTTCCGGTATAGAGGTCGTAAACCAGCTCGTCGCCGGTAAGGTTAGCAAACTCGCGAGCCACGCAGTAGAGGTGGTAAGCCTGCTCGGTATTGGTCTGGTAGAAGCTCTTCGGACCTACCTTGAATTTCAGGTCTTCCATTAGTTCGAAGATGTGGTCGTTGCCCTTGAAGAGGCTGAGTTCCAGGTCGTTGATGGTGTCGTTGCCCTTCTGGTTATCCACGTACATGAGTGATGTAATCTGAGGGAACTTGTCAGCCACCTGCTGCATCAGCTCCAATGCTCTCTGCTCATCGCCCTCCTCATCGTAATGGAACTGGAAGACGAGCATCCACTCGCCGGTGTTCGAATTACGGATCATCATGTTGCGGAGCAAACCGTGCTGCTCACGGAGATCGTAGAAGGTATAGTCGTGAGAATCAGCATATTCGAAGACGAAGTTGCGGATTTCGTTGCAGAGGTCATCCATCAGCCAGCACTTCTTGATAGGATAAATCTTGTCGAAGGCTCCGGTGATATGGAAACCGATGGCGTTCTGGGCGTGGCGCTCCTTGAGTGAAGATACGGTGTCATCCTCTTTCTGTGGAAGCTGAGCCAGTTCCTCGGCGGTGAACCATCGCTTGTTGCTGCATCCGAACTCAATCTTGTTGCGGTACTCCTGAGTCTTCACGCTGCCCATGATAGGGCGGAATTCAGGGAGTTCAATCTTTCCGATGCGGGTAAGCTGGTCTTCCACCTGCTTCTGCTTAGCCTTGATCTGCTCTTCGTAAGGCAGGTTCTGCCATTTGCATCCGCCGCAGATACCGAAGTGCTCGCACATAGGCTCCTGTCGCACCTCGCTCTTCTTGATGAAGCGAACCACCTTGGCTTCGCAGTACTTATGTTTCTTCTTTACTACCTGCAAGTCGACAACATCGCCTGGCACACAGAATGGTACGAAGACGACCTGATCGTCTACTCGTGTGATGCACTTACCCTCGGCTGCTACAGCCTCGATGGTGATGTTCTCTAACAGAGGTAATGGTTTACGTTTTCTTGCCATAATAATGTTTTGTATTTTTTATGGGTGCAAAGATACTGCAATTTTATGAGAAATGCAAGAGTTGTCCCGAATTATTTGCTTTTAAAAGTAAAAAGGCGTTTAAAGGTAAAAAAGTAAAAAGATTGCCGGACGATAACAAAAGTAACAAAAGTAACAGGTAACTTCTGTGCTTGTAATGGTGAAAATGTGAATGTGAATGTGAATTTGAAATGTAAGTGAAGAAAACGGACTGTCATGTGTATCCTTTTGTTATGGCTGTTTATTGATGATTTTTGATAATATATATTTTAATTGTGCGTACGCGCGTACCTTATTATATAAGAATTAAATGATATTAATATCATTACATGCATTCATTTACATTTCAAATTCACATTCACATTCACATTTTTACATCAGAGGTCACCTGTTACTTTTGTTACTTTTGTTATCGCCTGATATCTTTTTTACCTTTAAATCCTTTTTTACCTTTTTACCCTTTTACCTTTAAAACTGCGTCGCGACGCAGCCGTTGCTACGTCGCGACGCAATCTTTCGTACGTCGGGACGTAGCCATCGCTACGTCGGGACGCAGTTTCGGGGGCATCGGCAGGGGTGTAAAAGGCATCGTAATACAGTCCGAAATCCCGGGAAGTGCACTTTCAAATTCGTCACATTTCTTCCTATAGGATTCTGGATTGTTAAATTTCTGCCCGTGTGTGCGTCAACAGTATAAAATGTAATCTCGAGATAGCAAAAAAGCGTGTAAAAGTTTGGTAGTATCAAATAAAAATCGTATCTTTGCATTACAATTAATAATTAACAACGTATAACGGAATAAAATATTATACCTATAACAATTATGAACGAAAAAAGAGTTTATACATTCGGAAACGGAAAAGCAGAAGGCAATGCCCAAATGCGAGAAGTACTTGGTGGTAAAGGCGCAAACCTTGCCGAAATGAACCTGATTGGTGTACCTGTTCCTCCAGGTTTCACCATTACAACAGACACTTGTAATGAATATTATGAAGTGGGTGAGGACAAAATCAAAGAACTTCTTCAGGACGAAGTGATGGCTGCTGTGGCTCATACTGAGGCGTTGATGAACAGCAAGTTCGGTTCTGTAGAGAATCCACTCCTCGTATCAGTACGCTCAGGTGCTCGTGCATCTATGCCTGGTATGATGGATACCATCCTCAACCTCGGTTTGAATGACGAAGTAGCTGAGGGATTGGTCAAGAAGACCGGTAACCCTCATTTCGTATACGATTCATATCGCCGTTTCGTACAGATGTACGGTGACGTCGTTATGGGATTGAAGCCTGTAAACAAGGAAGATATCGACCCATTTGAGGCTATCATCGAAAAGGTGAAGGAAGAGCAGGGCGTTACACTTGACAAGGACCTCTCTGTAGAGTCGCTCAAGAAGCTCGTTGAACTCTTCAAGGCTGCCATCAAGGAGCAGACTGGTCAGGATTTCCCTACCAACCCAATCGATCAGCTCTGGGGTGCTATCTGCGCTGTGTTCCGTTCTTGGATGAATGAGCGCGCTATCCTCTACCGCAAGATGGAAGGTATTCCTGATGAGTGGGGTACTGCCGTATCTGTCATGGCGATGGTATTCGGTAATATGGGCGATACATCTGCTACAGGTGTTTGCTTCTCACGTGACGCTGGTAATGGTGAGAATCTCTTCAATGGTGAGTATCTTATCAACGCACAGGGTGAGGACGTGGTAGCCGGTATCCGTACTCCACAGCAGATTACAAAGATCGGTTCCCAGCGTTGGGCTGAGCGTGCAGGTATCTCTGAAGAGGAACGTGCTGCCAAGTATCCTTCTATGGAAGAGGCTATGCCTGAGCTTTATAAGGAACTCGATGCGCTGCAGGATAAGCTGGAACATCACTATCACGATATGCAGGATATGGAGTTCACCGTACAGGAAGGCAAGCTCTGGTTCCTCCAGACCCGTAACGGCAAGCGTACAGGTACAGCTATGGTGAAGATTGCCATGGATCTCCTCCACGAGGGCATGATTGACGAGAAGACTGCTATCCTTCGTTGTGAACCACAGAAGCTCGATGAACTTTTGCATCCTGTGTTCGATAAGTTGGCGCTCTCTAAGGCTAAGGTCATCACTCAGGGTCTCCCTGCATCTCCAGGTGCTGCCTGCGGTCAGATTGTATTCCATGCTGACGATGCTCAGGAATGGCATGAGGACGGCAAGAAGGTGATCATGGTTCGTATCGAAACATCTCCTGAAGACCTCGCTGGTATGTCAGCTGCCGAGGGTATCCTTACCGCTCGTGGTGGTATGACTTCTCACGCTGCCGTTGTTGCCCGTGGTATGGGTAAGTGCTGTGTATCAGGTGCCGGCTCTATCAATGTAGACTACAAGACTAAGACTGTTGAGATTGAGGGCGTAGTTTACAAGGAGGGTGATTACATCTCTCTGAACGGTTCTACTGGTCAGGTTTACGCAGGACAGATTGAGACAAAGGCTGCAGAGCTTTCAGGCGACTTCAAGGAGCTGATGGATCTCTGCGACAAATATACAAAGATGGAAATCCGTACCAATGCGGATACTCCACACGATGCTGAGGTAGCCCGTGCATTCGGTGCCAAGGGTATCGGTTTGACTCGTACAGAGCAC
Source organism: Segatella sp. (assembly GCF_977051555.1). NCBI lineage: Bacteria > Pseudomonadati > Bacteroidota > Bacteroidia > Bacteroidales > Prevotellaceae > Segatella > Segatella sp. The sequence continues at coordinate 19,876 of NZ_CDRSSE010000016.1, read as the reverse complement.
ATGTTCTTCGATGATCAGAAGATTGTTGCGATGCGTGAGATGATTCTGGCAGACTCAGTTGAGGGTCGCGAGAAGGCACTTGCCAAGCTCCTCCCATATCAGAAGGCTGACTTCTACGGAATCCTGAAGGCTATGGATGGTTGCCACGTGAACATCCGCTTGCTCGACCCACCTCTCCACGAGTTCGTACCTCACGATTTGGCTGGTCAGGAGACCATGGCTAAGGAGATGGGCGTAAGCGTAGAGGAAATCAAGAGACGTGTGAATTCTCTGGCAGAGAACAACCCTATGCTCGGTCATCGCGGTTGCCGTCTCGGTATTACATTCCCAGAGATTACAGCTATGCAGACCCGTGCCATCCTCGGTGCAGCCTGCGAGTTGAAGAAGGAAGGTTACAACCCATGTCCTGAAATCATGGTTCCGCTCATCGGTACCGTTCAGGAGCTCAAGCAGCAGAAGGGTATCATCCTCGCTACTTCTAAGGAGGTATTCGCTGAGTACGGCGTAGAGGTTGAGTTCGAGATTGGTACTATGATTGAGATTCCTCGTGCTGCCCTTACAGCAGGTCAGATTGCTGAGGAGGCTCAGTACTTCTCATTCGGTACTAACGACTTGACACAGATGACCTTCGGTTATTCTCGTGATGACATCGCTTCCTTCCTCCCTGCATACATGGAGAAGAAGATCTTGAAGGTTGACCCATTCCAGGTTCTCGACCAGGAGGGTGTTGGTCAGCTCATCAAGATGGCAGTAGAGAATGGTCGTGCTACCCGTCCTAACCTCCGCACAGGTATCTGCGGTGAGCATGGTGGTGAGCCATCATCTGTTAAGTTCTGCGCTAAGGTTGGCATGAATTACGCTTCATGCTCTCCATTCCGCGTGCCAATCGCCAGACTTGCTGCGGCGCAGGCTGCTGTAGAGGAATAACAACAGATAGTTGTAAATCAATAGGTTAAGAGGAAAGTCCTTATTTTAAGGGCTTTCCTCTTAATTCGTTTATATCAATAGTAGCACTAAAATGATACAAATGATACTCTTTGTTTAGAAATGTTTTTGAGAAATTTATATTGATGTTTAGAACGTGTTTAGAAGAATATGGCAACATTTAAAGTAGTAGTACAGAAACAGAGAAATGACGGATTCTATGCCGTATATATAAGAATTACGCACAACCGTGGCGTAAAGTATTTGAGAACAGATAAGATAGTTGACGCAAAGGGCATCAACAAGAAGAACAAAGAGGTTAAAGACCCTTTTGTTCTTCAAGCCTGTTCTAATAAAATTGCTCATTTTGCAGAAATGCTGAATAAGGTGGAGATAAGGAAATGGGATGTCCATGATGTAGTGGCGTATCTGGAGAAGGGTACTGATGATGTATGCTTCTCTGACTATGCAAGAAAATATCACGATGATATGTATAACAGTGGTCACGAGCGAAATGCTCGTAACTATGAACTGGCATACCAGCATCTTGAAAGATACACCGGAACCAACAAACTGATGTTCTCACAGCTCACTTCTCATCTTATAAATGGATGGATCAAGTCACTGGAAAAGACAGCCAGAGCTAAAGAAATGTACCCGGTTTGCATAAGACAGATATTCAAACAAGCATTGATTGACTTCAATGACTATGACAGTGGTGTTATTCGTATAACAACCAATCCCTGGATAAAGATTAAAATACCGAAAGCAGATGTTCCGGAGAAGAAGGCTATCACAATGGAGAAAGCCAGGGAATTTTTCTCTGCCCCACTCCCGGAGAGTGACAGGAAAAAACCTTTGGCTGAGATGGGACGAGATGTAGCCATGATGGTCATGTGCCTTGCCGGTATGAATACGGTAGATATCTACCTGCTCAAAAAGGAAGACTATAAGGATGGCATCATAGCTTATGAGCGTGCAAAAACAAAGAATGCTAGAAATGATAATGCTTACATCGAAATGAGAGTTCCTGGTATATTGCTTCCTATATTTGACAAGTATATGGATAAAACGTCTTCTCCATATCTTTTTGATTTTCATCAGCGCATGTCAACAAGTGACAGTTTCAACGCTAATGTTAATGTAGGAATACGTCAGATTTGCGAGAAATCGCTAGGATTGGCTCATGGCAAGACTTATTGTGTCTATACATTTCGCCATACTTGGGCAACTGTTGCTCAAAATGAGTGTGGTGCTACCTTATCTGATGTTGGTTTTGCGATGAACCACTCTGATAAAAATAGGGTTACACGTACTTATGTAAAGATAGACTTTTCTCCTGCCTGGGCATTAAACGAGAAGGTGATAAATAAGATATTCTTTACAGAAGATAAAACTACACGACATAATCATGATGAGAAGGATCCAAAGCAGTTTACCAGATTCTCATATAAGCAACTCATTAAGGGTACTTTGTATTTTAGAGGCAAGGTTCTTGCTCAGGTTGAAGATGTTGGATATAATAATGTAAATGAAATTATTAAAGAATTGATGTCTCGGATTCCAGAAACAATACCGTCAAAGACGTTGGTTCAGATTCGTATTGAAAATAAGGATAAAAACGAGACACAGGATTATACAAGAGAGGTTAAATAAAATAGGGATGGATTTTTTCTAAAAAAGTCATCCATCTGCCGAGTGGATGACTTTTTTAGTTTTTCCTAGCAGCTCCTTCATCGGTCGCAGCCTTCCGGTTGAACCATTCAGCTTCACCGGTGCAATAGGTATCTCCGATGGTTGTTGTTTTGGCGCAAATAGTGGCTATTATGCTAGGTCGTTTTGTTTTTATGCCATATAGCGGCTATTTGGTTATATCTATTTATATATATTGTTATTGTGTTATATAGCTATATACTTATATTTCTATATAGGTATTGTGCTATTTGTCTATTGCTTTATTGCATGCTTACAGTATGGGGGTATTACTTTCTTTATATCTATATTTTATTTTTGTTCCTTACTTCGACCTCTATTTTTTATGATAGTGGTTGCCGTCTCTCTATCATCTGGCTTTTTACGGTGCAAAGGTATGGTGGTTCTGTCAGATACCAAACACCAGGCGATGCCTTATTCGGCTAAAACTTTTCCGGAATGCCTTCCACAAATGTTGCACATTTGGGTTTTCCAAAAAACTTTCTACCGAATTGTTTGGTGTTCTGACTCTTGGGAACCACCATTTCTTAATGCACGTAAAAAGGCTATATGATGACGAGATGACGGAATGATAAAAAAAATATCGGATTGAAAGGAACAAAAAACCGTAAAAGGCAACGAATCCTCAAATCCAGAATAAATTTTATGTTGAACCATTTAAAATTTTAGAGTATGAATGTAAATAATGCTATTAATGTATTTAAGAACATCGTTGGTGTCGAGGTTGCGACTATCCAAGACGTAGTAAAGGCACAAAGTGCAGGTCTTTATATTACTGGTAAAGATGGATGGGGGTATGATTACGACATCGAGGATGAAGAGGATGGTGAAAAAAGAACTCCAACCGAGCAAGAAATCTTCGACCGCATCACCAAGGCACTTGCAACCGGAGAAAAGGTTTACGCATGCATGACGCTTGCCAATGATTTGTGCGTGACAAAGGACACTAACACAATAATACAGAGTAACTTTTTTGTTAATCAGAAAGTATACACTATGCATGAAAATAAGATTATGAAGGGCGAAATCATCTATCTTTCTCTTTCACGTGGCAAATCAAAAGGAGAAGCACACAATGCTCTTCTAGGTGATATGGCTGAAAAGTTGTACTACTTTATTGGTTTCTACTTCACAAGAGGAAATACCCCTAAGATGAGTGACTCGGAAAAAGAGGATATTATTGACAAGATTCGCTCTTTGGCTATGGATGATTACGTAGTATTGAAGACAGAAAAGGGTGAATATCTTCCTAGACTTGTCAAAGAGATTTTTGAAAGTAAGGAGACTCTTGTAGAGAACTTAATGGAGAAAAACTAAATGGTGGAGAGAGACGGCATTGATAATGTAATCTTTTTGGTAAAAATATAAATGATAGGAATCTAGAGATTTTCTAGGTTCCTATTTTTTTTTGAGTTTCGGGCTGCTCCCTCATCGGTCGCAGCCATCCGGTTGAACCATTCAGCTTCACCGGTGCAAGAGGTATCTCCGATGGTTGTTGTTTTGGCGCAAATAGTGGCTATTATGGTAGGTCGCTTTGTTTTTATACCATATAGAGGCTATATGATTGGTTTCCTTCTGCTTGGTTATATCTATTTATATATATTGTTATTGTGTTATATTACTATTGGCTTATATATCTATATAGGTATTGCGTTATTTATCTATTGCTTTATTGCATGCTTGCAGCATGGGGGATTACTTTCTTTATATCTATATTTTATTTTTGTTCCTTACTACGACCTCTATTTTTTATGATTGTGGTTGCCGTCTCTCTATCATTTGGCTTTTTACGATGCAAAGGTATGGCGGTTCTGTCAGATACCAAACACCAGGCGATGCCTTATTCGGCTAAAACTTTTTCGGAACGCCTTCCACAAATGTTGCACATTTGGGTTTTCCGAAAAACTTTCTACCGAATTGTTTGGTGTTCTGACTCTTGGAACCACCATTTCTGAATGCACGTAAAAAGGCTATATGATGACGAGATGACGGAATGATAAAAAAAATATCGGATCGAAAGGAACAAAAAACCGTAAAAGGCAATGAATCCTCAAATCCAGAATAAATTTTTATGTTGAACCATTTAAAATAGTTAGAGTATGAATGCAAATCTTCATTATGACTGCAATGGTGAATCATGGACTATCCTAGATTTTCACAGCAGTATTACTTTCTCTACTGAGAGAGGTCTGAAACAGGCGATTAACCGAAAGATTAATCGTGATTTGGAGAGCGGAAATCTGAGACGGCACTTTGGAACCGGCTCTAGAGTGAATGTAAACGTGTATTGCAAAGAGCTTGGATTTACAGAAAAGCCACTTGCAACTACCCATGTGAATGTATATTGATTTAATGAAAGGATTTAGATATGAGCAAATTCATTGAAGTGACAGCAGGAACAAAAGTATTGGTTAATACCGACGAGATTGCTTGCATTGAGCCAACCGAAGATTATAAGGACGGCAAGGAGGTTTGTGTGATTACCCTCATACACACAACAAAGCGTAACGTTGAGGGGCGCAAATTTATAACGAAAGAAAGTTATGAGGAAGTCAAGCAAATGATTATCGGGACTAAGTAGTATCATGTTTAATGTTCTTATCCGGTAGTTGAAAGGTTACCGGATAAGATTAACTAAAGGAAATAATATGAAAAAATATCAAGTTGAAATCGTTGAAAAAATAGTTTTTCAAGTAAGCGTTGAAGCCGCAAACGAGGCAGAGGCAGAGAATATGGCAAGAGACCAATACGACAAAGGTATCTTAGAAGGTAATGGAGAAAAGGAATGTGTAACATTTGATGTTATTGATGATTAATTAATACGTCTATGAAAAAGTTAACAAAAAACCGTAAAAGGCAATGAATCCTCAAATCCAGAATAATTTATGTTGAACCCTTTAAAAAAAGTTAGATTATGTTTGAAATTGCAGTTAAGGTACCTGTTTGGAATATTGAGGCGGTTTGTGGCTACAAGCCAATTACCACTTTTTGGAATGATTTCTCGGTGGCAGATGCTTTTGGCACTTCAGCCGTAGCAGACACGTTCAAGCGTGCCTTTGCAGAATGGAAAGGTAACTATAAATACCTTACCGAATTAGTGATGGTGCTAAATCATAAGATTTGGCAATGGTTTGAGAAAAATGCTGCTTTGGCTGCCATGTACAATGATTTTTGGGAAATAGCAGACCAATATGCTCTTAACAATCTTAAGGGCGAGGAGTTGGATTACTTCTACACAGTAACAGATTAAAAGGAAACGGAGAGGCTAACCACCTCTCCATAAAACACAAACTTTTATTATGAAACTCGTAATTTTAGACTATGAAAATTCTCAGGTAAGAATTATTAATAATTGCCCAACTAATTGGAATAGTGAAAATATAGAAGACTTGGAAGACTATATGTTTGACGGAGAACACCTCAATCTTAACCCCGACATGTGCTACTATATGCATGGCAATGGAATTGAGGTTGTTAACGAAACATATACTCCTAAGAGCAAGAATATGCCTTCGAAGGTGGACTTTTCTTCAAGAAAAGAAAAACTCCACGAAGAAATGTTGCAGTGTATTAAAAAATTAATGCTTTCTGCAAGTCAGACAATTCTTGACTTGACTCAAAATGAGAATGGGGAAGATATTAGCTATTTTGCATATATTATCCGTTCTCTAGATGTATGCGAGGATGTTGAAGAAGTTGAGGTAATGCAAATCAAGTTGGAAAATGATACTTTGTGGTATATGGCTAAAGGTAAGGAAATCGTTGATGAAGATTGGCAAAATTTGTCTGATGATGTCATTTCAGGCAATCTTGATATGCTTTACGGTGCGGTTTATGCCAAAATCGAGGAAGAAATGAAGAAATAATTTATATATAAAAGGAGATTGTAAAACTGGTCTCCTTTTTCGGACTGCTCCTTCATCGGTCGCAGCCATCCGGTTGAACCATTCAGCTTCACCGGTGCAAGAGGTATCTCCGATGGTTTTGTTTGGCGCAAATAAAGGATATTATGCTAGTTCACTTTGTTTTTATACCATATAATGGCTATGTGGTAGGTTTTTCTTTATATCTATACCTTCGCCGTTTAAACCCTTTCCCTGCTTTCTCTTCCAGGAACAACGTTGGTGACCCTTCCAGGGAAGACAGGGAAACTGCACTAATGCAATGCATGCATCACCTTAGAGCAGCTTCGGGAGAGAGGTCGACCCTTCATGTGGGGCTTGCCGCCACCACACCCCTTTTTGAAGAAGAGACATATAGGAAGGTCTGCAGAATGGGAAGGGATGCTCCCTTTTCAGCGAAGATGAACCATGCTCATCTCCACCAGGGAGCCATCCTTGGCCATCCTTCTTGACACGTGCCTATGGCACTCTTCCTACAACTCTCTTCTTCTCTAGCCCCAATGCAAGTATGCTGGCGCATGTTGCATTGCCCAGCTGCCAAACCGAGGGTGGCTACTGGGCAGGGGAGAGAGGTCTTCTTTCCACGGCACAGGTGCAGTGTGGAAAGAACGGAGGGTTTGATGTTTTTCTGCTTGGTTATATCTATTTATATATATTGCTATTGCGTTATATTGCTATATACTTATATATCTATATAGGTATTGTATTGTTTATCTATTGTATTTTTGGGCATATTAGGTATTCTATCTTTAAGGGAACTGTCATATCTTTAGGCTCCTTATTATGGCTAGAATAACAGTTGTTGCGGTATTTCTATCTTTCATTGAGCATTCTTACTATCTGTTCTTGATATCCTGGCAGTGTGCTTCCGGTTATGCTATTTCTTACCTTTATCCTTAATGAATGTTTCAGCCAAATCCGATCTCTACATACAGTCTTTTTTCAAGAGTTGGTGGCAGCGTATTGTTTAATCGTTTCAATGTTGACGATTACTTCTTTTTTATAGTTTCCATTCTTTTCTAAGGTCTTTTTGCATAGGAATTGGCTGGTGCTGCTCTTTCGTTCTTATCTTTTATCCACGTCTTTAGTATCAAAACCTTTAGTGAAAGTATAGTTCTTTGCTTCAAAGCATTTTTTGATATTTTGTCACCACCATTTTACTTTGCAAAGTTAGCACAGACGGTGTTGGCAAGGGCACACATCCTGCTTACCTCAATATTTTTTTCAGACTTTTTGGGTGCAGTTGCTCCTTAATCAAAAACTCCCAAAGCCCAAGGGGTGAAAATAATATTGGGTATCTCTTGCCGTGCTCACCTGCTTTCTGTTTGCTTGTCTTTAGCACGTAAAATTAGTAGTAACAATTTAAAAAATACAATTATGAATGCAATGAACAATTTCACTATCTCAGGTTTCGTCGTTAAGGACGCAGAAGTTAAGAACTTTGAAAAGAGCAGCATCGCTCGCTTCGGATTGTCTTTCAAGACTTCAGAAAAGAATGGTAACACAGAAGTGGTTAAGTCTGCCATCGTCAATATTGAAACATGGATCAAGAATGATGATGCTGCCACACAGGAACTCCTGAAGAAAGGCTCTCTCATCAAGATTGAAGGATTTTTTAAGGCTGATCCATACACCAAGGATGGTAAGAGCGTTAACCAGTACAGACTTGTAGCTACCAAGATTGAACAGGTTCAGAAGAAGGCTCAGTAAGAAGACATTTCTTATATTCATATTCTATACTATATAAGGAGCTGGCTATTAATTAGTCAGTTCCTTTTTCTATACCTAGTATTTGGGTATTACTGTATATATCTATATGTTTCTATTTATATATAGCTATATGCTTATATATCTATATAGGTATTGTGTTGTTTTTCTATTGCTTTATTGCATGCTTGCAGCATGGGAGTATAACTTTCTTTATATCTATTTTCTATTTTTGTTCCTTACTTCGACCTCTATTTTTTTATTATTGTGGTTGCCGTCTCTCTGTCATTTGGCTTTTTACGGTGCAAAGGTATGGTGGTTCTGTCAGATACCAAACACCAGGCGATGCCTTATTCGGCTAAAACTTTTCCGGAACGCCTTCCACAAATGTTGCACATTTGGGTTTTCCAAAAAACTTTCTACCGAATTGTTTGGTGTTCTGACTCCTAGGAACCACCATTTCTTAATGCACGTAAAAAGGCTATATGATGACGAGATGACGGAATGATAAAAAAAATATCGGATCGAAAGGAACAAAAAACCGTAAAAGGCAATGAATCCTCAAATCCAGAATAATTTATGTTGAACCATTTAAAATTTTAGAGTATGAATGTATTTCTCTTTTATCGTACAGATAATTGGAACTCCCATGATAGCAAGGATTTGGTATACATCGGGACAAACAAAGAGGCTAGTATCAAAAAACTAATGAAGTTGGAGAGCGAGCCTATCACAAAGGAACAGGCTGAGGACATCCGAAGAATGAACCAAAGCCAGTGCAACAACGTTGGGTATGAATGGGAAGTTGAGGTTTGGACTCCTAACCATTTGAAAGAGTAACTTTAATCTTTAAGCAGATAGGAGATTGATATTTATGGCAAAGGAAGTACATGTAATTTTAAAAGGAGACTGCTATTCTATGAATACTTATTGCAGTACCCTTAAAGAGTTTTTGGAAATGCGCAATCTTAAGAGAAGCGATGTTTCTGATTGGTGGAAAGAGTAATGGTATGATTACAATATCGGAAGAACGAATTTGCGGAGGGTGCAAGCATCATGTTTATCACTTCTCTCCAATATCACAAGATTACGATTACTATACTTGCAGACTGCATAAATGCCCTAGCAAGTGTAATCAAGGTATTAACAATTAGAATTACGATTATGAAGAAGAAAAATAAATATTGCTATGGTTGGGCAATTTGGACTAACTGGGGTAGCGGTTGGGAAAAAGAAAGTGTTTACGACAAGAGTTGTGAATCATACTCCCAAGTGAAGAAAGATGCAAAGGAATACAGAATTGCCGGAGCACAAACGAGAATTACAAACACTAGATGGCTGAACGCCAGCTAATGTATAAAGTTATTAATCAGGTGGGGAATATCCCCACCATCTTACTATTTGAATTATGAAACAGTATATTAGTTTTAGCTACAACGAGGAGTATTTACCTACTCCTCGATGTAAGAAGTTAAGAATACGTGAGGTTCAAAGTTCTACATCAGTAAATATCAGGGAATGTAGCAAGGAAGACGCACCTCTTGTTATGGTGGTAAAAAGCTATAATTGTGAAGATTGCGAAGTCAGAGTGTTTAGAGGAAAACTTTATCGCAATGTTCAATGGCGTGACATGAAAAGAATTGATGTTGACCCTTTGGAACAAAACAAAACTGTTAACACAATGAATTGGCAACAAGCAATTTGGGGGCATGATTATTACAATGCTTGCCGTTGGACTGGTGAGATAGGTGATGCTACTTCTAAAGCCAATATTAAAAAAAGAGCAAGTAAATATCTTATAATTGGTGATATGGTTTTTATGAGAACAACAGAGCCTATCTATAATATAACTTGTTTCGGTTGCAATGATAGTGCAGGAATGTTTGTTGATTATGCGGATAAGGATTCTACGTATTACTATAATTATTCAGCCTTGCAGCGTGAAGAATGCCACGAGGAATTGAAAAAAATACTTTCTTATTGCCGTAATAAATATGATAATTCAAATTCATATAACATAAAGGTTTTGGATCCTAACTACGTTAAATTTAAGAGACATAAACGTAAATGTAAATGATTATCAGAGGTGGCAAGTCTGTTGCTGCCTCTTTTCATTTTTTCGGGCTGCTCCCTCATCGGTCGCAGCCATCCGGTTGAACCATTCAGCTTCACCGGTGCAAGAGGTATCTCCGATGGTTTTGTTTTGGCGCAAATAGTGGCTATTTTGCTAGATTGCTTTGTCTTTTATACCACATAGCTGCTGTATGGTAGGTTTTTATATCTATACCTTCGCCGTTTAAGCCCTTTCCCTGCTTTCTCTTCTAGGAACAACGTTGGTGGTCCTTCCAGAGAAGACAGGGAAACTGCACTAATGCGATGCATGCATCACCTTAGAGCTGCTTCGGGAGAGTGGTCGAACATTCATGTGGGGCTTGTCGCCACCACACCCCTTTTCGAAGAAGAGACATATAGGAAGGTCTGCAGAATGGGCAGGGATGCTCCCTTTTCAGCGAAGATGAACCATGCTCATCTCCACCAGGAAGCCATCCTTGGCCATCCTGCTTGACACGTGCTTATGACACTCTTCCTACAAGTCTCTTCTTCTCTAGCCCCAATGCAATATACTGGCGTATGTCGCATTGCCCAAATGCCAAAACGAGGGTGGCTACTGGGCTTCGGGAGAGAGGTCTTCTTTCCACGGCACACATGCAGTGTGGAAAAAACGGAGAATTTGATGGGGGTTATCTTGCTTGATTATATCTATTTATATATATTGTTATTGTGTTATATAGCTATATACTTATATATCTATATTGTTATTGCGTTGTTTATCTATTGTGTTGTTTGTTTATTGCTTTATTGCATGCTTGAAGCATGGGAGTATTGCTTTCTTTATATCTATATTCTATTTTTGTTCCTTACTTCGACCTCTATTTTTTTATGATAGTGGTTGCCGTCTCTCTATCATTTGGCTTTTTACCGTGCAAAGGTATGGCGGTTCTGTCAGATACCAAACACCAGGCGATGCTTTATTTGGCTAAAACTTTTCCGGAACGCCTTCCACAAATGTTGCACATTTGGGTTTTCCGAAAAACTTTCTACCGAATTGTTTGGTGTTCTGACTCTTGGAACCACCATTTCTTAATGCACGTAAAAAGGCTATATGATGACGAGATGACGGAATGATAAAAAAAATATCGGATCGAAAGGAACAAAAAACCGTAAAAGGCAATGAATCCTCAAATCCAGAATAATTTATGTTGAACCATTTAAAATTTTAGAGTATGAAACAGATAGACGAAATATTACAGAGACAGCTTGATAAGAACATGGAGTTCTTTATGAAGTACTTTCCTGCTCGTATCAAGAATGTTGGTGAGGATGCAGTTGCAGCTCGCAAACTTGTATGGGCATTCAAGGATGCTAGAGACAATGCGTTTGAGAAGGTGGCTGAACTTGCAGCAGAACATCTTGTAAAGACGTATGGAGACAGATTAAAGAAAATGGCATTTGTTTGTGTTCCAACAAGCAAGAGAGAAGATTATTCTACACGTTTTCGAGCATTCTGTAAGCGTGTCAGCGAGTTGTCCGGTATAGAGAATGGTTTTTCTCATGTTGTAGTTATGCAGAGCAGAAAGGCAGTACATGAACATTGCAGAGGAAAGAAGAAAGAGGAAATTAGACCTCAGATAATAGATTTCGATATACCATTCTTCAAAGATAAAGAGGTTTGCGTATTTGATGATGTGGTAACTACCGGCAAAAGTTACGCTCGATTTGCCAATCTTCTAGAGGAGAACGGAGCAAATGTAGTAGGAGGAATGTTTTTAGGTAAGACTTTTTATAAATACAAATAACGTAAGGTATGAACTATAATATGAATGAAACAATGGCTTTTACGGGGCATCGGTCGATAGCCCCATCAAAAGCCGGTCTGATAAGACAGAATGTGAGAAAGCAGATAAAAGACTTATATATCAAAGGAATAAGATTTTATCTTTGCGGAATGGCTCTAGGTTTTGATATGTTGGCAGCCGAAGAAGTATTAGCCTTAAAGAAAACACTTCCAAGCCTTAAACTCATAGCGGTGGTACCTTTCACGAATCAGAGTAACCGGTGGAACCATCGAGACCAAGAACGTTACAGAAAGATTTTGGAATCGGCAGATGAAACGATAGTTTTGAGTGACGTTTATTTCTCCGGATGCTATTTGGCTCGCAATGATTACATGATTTCGCACTCTGCAGGTGTGGTTGCTTATTTCGATGGCACGCCTAAGGGTGGTACTTTTTATACTATCAGAAAGGCTAGAGGAAAAGGAAAAAACATATTGAATCTGTTTACCTAAAAAGAAAAAGGAGTATATCTGTATGAGGTATGCTCCTTTTTTATATCAACTGCAGCACCCAAAATCTGTTGCGAAGATTTAGGGTGCTGCAGTTTTTATATCTATATGTTTTTTATTAACTGCTTAATAACTAGTAATATATTCGTTTTGTCTAGGTTTTGCAAACGTTAATTTCAAAGGTATATCAAATCGAGGCTCTTTATTATGCCTAGATTTTATACTTTTGCAGCGTTTTAATATTAATCGAAAATTATATGAAGATAAAAAATCACGTTTTGTGTATGATGGCTATAGCATCTCTACTGGTCAGCTGCAATAGCCATCCGAAGTTTGAAACATCGGTAGATGCAGTAGAAGGCTGCAAGAAGGAGCTTGCAACCTTGAAGGGAGAAAAGGAAATGTCGATAGAACAACTTACAAAAGCCACCTCGTCTTGGCTGGAAACACAAGACTCGGCTTATAGCGTTTTCTCACGTGACACTTCCATTAATTTACGAAGTCCGGTGGCTTTGGCATTTTTTGTGGTCTCGGACTCTATCCGTGGAGAGTTGAAGCGATTGGCTTTTTCGCAACCTCGAAGTTTAAACGATGTGATGTATCTCAAACTCAATACCGCCACATCCAGCGAGAAAATCGAAAAAGCAGATGCTTACAAAGAGGCTATCTCCTTTTTCGAGCGTTTGGATAAACAGGAAGCTTTTCCAACCCTCAAAGAAACCCTTCGTGCCTATTATTATCTTTTAAGCAAAGCCAAGCCATTCCGAACGGAAGAGCAACTGATTGAGTTCATATCTAAGGAAGATAAATGCTTCCGTTCTCTGATGACGCATTTGAACGAGGTTTCCAATGAGCATCTTCAGCAGCTCACTGATGCCACCTCAAAGGTATATGATGGTTTATATGATTCTGTCGGCAACAAAGCTGATGATGTGAACGACCGTACGATGCTTTACCTTACCATGCGCTACAACCGTAGAATTATCCAGAATGCAGCAGCATGCAAAGAAGATATTGAAAGCGGTAAGAAACTCGATAGAACACAGAGAGCCAATTACCGGTGGATGCTCATTCAGCCATTCATGGCTATAGATGATTATTCCACATCTGCTCTCACGAAAGAGCAGAGAAAAGAACTTCTCGAAATATCCAAATATATTCCTTCTCTTCTGTCTAAACTAGATTTGCAGAAGCAATCCAAAGAAGAGGAAGATAAATTTACTGAAGTCCTCTCTCAATATTTCTTGAAATCATATTTATCAACAACTTTATAGCACATATTATGAATATTTTAGTAGATTACAACCAGCTTGAAAATGAAGTTTTGAAAGATTCTATCTCAGATTTCCTCTCAGAAATGAGAGAAAATCTACCAGAGGTGTTCAACTCCTTAGAGATGAAAACAGTGTTGCACGGCAATTATGCTGAGGTTTATTTCCAACTCTGTTCACAAGCCATGATAGAGGAACTGACAGATGACCTGGCAAGGAAGCTCGGATGCCATGTTCTATATGCCGTGAAGGAAGGTGAAGGCAAGGATTACAAGGTAGTCGCTTATTCTATGCCTGTAGAGAACAGGATGTATATCATCTATATCTCTTCCTGGCAGTATGGTGTGGTGGATTCCATGACCGTTCATTTCTATGACAGCATGGAAAACATGTACAGGCAGATTACCAAGGAGTATACTTCTGCCCCAAAGCAGTGCTTTATCCTGGAGAAAGAGAAGTTCTCTGAGGTACTAAGAAATTTCTATTAAAAGTCGGGTGTTATGTTTATATTATCATTAAAAGTAATTTTGGCGTTTGTATTAACTGCCATTCCGTTTGCTTATCATACTTGGGTTCAACCCAACCAGGACAGATCACCTCTTCTGAGAAATCTGTCAACAGCAATGATGGCATGTTTGCCAAAGATTCGTGGAGTGGTGAAGAAAGCAAGATCATTTCTTTCGTGGTACTACGACAAGATGAAAACCAGTATGAGCGCAAGAAAACTTTTTACACTGGCTTTGGTGATGGTTCTTCTGGCTGTTCAGTATGTTGATTACGAAACTACCCTCTATGCAATTAGAACAAATCACTTGATTGGAGAATGCTCTTCATTTTTGGAAATGAATAAAGCTGAGGGAATCAGTTGTCTTTGGAATGTATGGGAGAAAAATCTGTTTTTTCTCCCATCGCAAACATCCTACAATATAATAACAATAAATCTGTTATGTACCTTTCTGCTTTTCAACTATCGTATAGCTGAGAATGTTCTTACTTGTTTGAATCAGAAGAAAGTTATATTTTCATTGTCGGCAGCAGTTTCTGTTGTTCTCATCCTGATAGATGGAAGGCTCTTGATTGGTTCTGAATGCATATACATTCTTTTGGGCGCAGGAGCCATTTTTCCAAAGTTCGTAGGACATGGACAGGATGGCTCAAAAGAATCTCTCAGACACATTGTAAGGGAGCTTCGAGAATGGAAAGAGATTTCCCGAAAGGCTGCTTAGCTTTTGCTACAGCCTTGTCATTGAATTAGTTTAAATAATAGATTGTAAATATAGAATCATTCATATGATACTTGAAAATAAAAAAACAAGAGACATTGGTGATGCAAAAATCGTTCAAAAGTCCATGAATGGAACAACGAAATCAGCCGAAAGGAAATACTCAATATATGTTCCTTTTGAGCTAATGGACTTTTTAGGTGATGATCTTATGATAGTGAGTCCAAAGCGTTTTTCGAAAATCAAGGCTTTCCGGTATTTGCTGTCCCGGCATATTGATGGCCTTGAAAATGGAGAACTGAAACGCAACTACATTTCTCAACTTAGCAAAGACTGGAAATGGACTCGTCAGACAGTAGTCTCATTTTTAAGATCTCTCCAAGAGATGAATGTAATCGATATCAAACTCATTCTTCGGGCTAAAATGGTTTCCATTAATCCTACCATTATAGTCTCTAATCTTAGCAAAGAAGAACTTGACAAGATGGCTCAGTTATCGCTTACTCAGCTTTCCTCAGCCTCGTCACATATCTCTTCTAGAGAAACAAAGTAAATCAGCAAGTAGAAATAGTAACAATCGCAAAGTAAGGTTCTTTTACAAATGCGCTTGCGCATGAGAGGGAAGTTTTTCACGTCTTTAGTAGCCTAATACTAAGTTCCGTCTGGAACTTATAAATCCCCCAAAAACGATAAGTAAATCGTTTTGACATTCGTGCGGCAAGCCGTGGGGTATTAGGCTCAGGGAAAACTTCCCTAAGAACCCTTCTTTAAAAAATCAGCAACATGAGTGGACCAAAAAATGTTATAGATATGAGACCAGGAAAAGGTTTCACTACATCACAGAGTAATGAGCATCTAAGACGGATGGCTGACAAAGAATCTGCAAAGAAAGCTCAATGGAATTATGACCCTTCGAGAGAACGTCTCAACTTTGAAATAGGGAAGGGTGGAGTAGTAAAAGAGGTTGATAAGATGAAAACAATTCCACAAAGAATTAAGGAGAATCTGGAAGCACGTGGAATTAAAGATCCCAATATTCCTTTAATAAATCAAGGGAAGGATCCGTATTACCGCACCGTTGCAAACTTCATTTTGGGTGGCAACCGAGAAGTAATGAGAAATCTTGCTTTTGGAAATCAGAAGGTGGATTGGGAGCATGGAGCTGACAATTCAGACTTGAAGAGAATGCCGGAAATTGAGGCATGGGCAAAAGATGCTTATGCCTTCATGTGTAAAAAATATGGAGAGCAAAATATTGCTGCTTTTGTCGTTCATCTGGACGAAACGAATCCACATTGCCATTGTACAGTCCTGCCGATAACAAAGAAAAATAAGTTTTCCTTTTTCGGTGTTTTTTTGAAAGGGAATAATACAAAGGATGCACTTTCAGAATATATGGATAGCCTTCATACCGAATATGCGGAGGAGGTTGGATTGAAGTATGGTATGGAAAGAGGGGATAGCATCAAGGAGACAGGAGCCGTTCATCGTACCACAGAAGAGTATCGCAGGAAACTCTGGAAGGATGCTCAGGAGAAGGAAGAAGAGGTTCGAGAAAACACCAGAACCATCGAACAGCAGAATTCAACGATTACCAATCAGCGTGGTATTATTGCATCACTCAGCAGGGAAATCAAGCATTCAGCAGCTCGTCTGAAGGCATTGGCTACTATGATCAAGAATCTTGAAACTCATAAGGCTGACCTGGAATATGAGGTTGAAAAACTCAATAAAGACCTTACTACAGGAAAGATTTCTAAGGAAGAAGCAGACCGCAAACTTTCACAAATCAATGCCGAAATCAAGAAGACAGAAGAGAAAATACTTGACAAGACTGATAAGCTGAAAATAGCAGAAAGCAAACTCCATGGTGCAGAACTACGGAAGGCAGAATTGGAAGCGAAAGCCCATGAAGCCGAAGAAAAGAGAAGTTCAGAAGAGCAGAAGACAGCTTTGGCTGTTGAAAAAACGGCAAGGGCAGAAGATAGATATCAGGAGATTAGAGCCAAATACAAGGAAGTCGCTCCGGCTGTAAATGTTCAAGTAATTCATGAAATGGAAACCCTAGGATACCATTCTGCGGCTTTTGACATGAAGAACAGACTATCCAAATATAACGCTCTAAAAGACTCACTTTCGTATGAACAGAGAGAGTTTTTGGATAAGATGATGGACGATATTTTTGATGGTTCTGTTATTGTTAGTATGGCAGAAAATGCTGCTTCGATTTGTTCAATCGCAGCTTCATTGTACTTGGGATATCTTGATAATGCTACAAGAATAGCACAAAGTTATGGCGGTGGAGGTGGACCAGGAACAGGATGGGGAAAGCGTGATGATGAGGATGATTTTGCCTTTAGAAGAAGGTGCTTCGGGATGGCAATGAAAATGATGAGACCTGGACATCAGCAACGTCGAAAACGTTAGTTAATGCTACTATTATAGGTGGAGCCAAGAAGTCCCAAAATACTTCTTGAAAAGATAGGGAAATATGCACTTTCTATAATAGAAAAACATGGAATAAATGTATGATAGTTGCTCATTTTGAATGTAATTGTGCATAAAAGTTGCATTTTAATTGGTAAAAAATGTCGGTTTATATATTATTAATAATATAAATTCTTAAATTTGCCACGTTTTTTGTAATTTTACACCCAAAAAAGTTAAATCAAAGCAATATTTTGCTTATAAAATGAGAAAATATGAAATGTATTAAAGTTAGAATAGACCAATTGGGAAGAATCCGGGATTCTGAAATCCTGGTATCTCCTCTTATGGTGTTTTCTGGAGAATCTGGATTGGGTAAAAGTTACTTGGCTTTATTGTGCCATTACTTTTTCGAATTGTTGATTAATACCAGCAGACTTAATCATTTCTTTGTAGATAACAATATTGATTTTAATATTCTATCTAAGGATTTTAAAGATGTTGGTACTGCTCTGGAAATAAAAAAACAGGATTTGGAAACATGGATGGCAAAGGATGCTATTCTTTATCTCCGCTATATGTTGGGATATGATGGAATTTCTGGTCAGATAGAGATAACACTTCCTGAAAGTGTTCCTGATACAATGGCTTTTACCTATAAAAATGAGCTAACAGGTTTAGTTGATAAAGAGGAGATTTATACAATATTGTCTCTGGGAAATCTGAGATTCAGAATCCAGGAAAAAACACAATTTGATGAGTCTCCATTTGCTTTCCTGTTGCGTTTTGTATTGATTGATTACATCTTTGGCAATTACCAAAAGTTGGATAGTACATTCGTTTTGCCACCATCACGTGGTCCTATCTTGACAGAACAAATCATACCTACTACAGGTATGTATTCCGAGTTCCTTAGCGATATGGCTGGACTCAATCGTATAAAACCAAGACCTGATACTGCATCAGAAATAGTCTTGAAGTTGTTTAGAACGATTTTGGAAGGAGAAGTAGACAAAGAAGAAACAACTTACATTTATACTACAAATGACGCTTCAATGCCTGTGTCTGCAGCAGCAGCTTCTATTCGTGAAATAGCTCCACTGCAAATTTTGGCAAAGAAACAGGATGTTAGCAGATGTGCAATCTTAGTGGAAGAACCTGAAGCTCATCTTCATCCACTCAAGCAACGTATGATGGCTGATATTATCGGTGCTCTTAGTCATAATGGGGCTATAATGCAAATAACTACTCATAGTGATTATTTCCTAAGGAGATTGAACGAGTTGATAATGTTTGCAAAAGCAAAAAAGACTACGGATGATCCAGATAAGCTTAGAACTCTTTCAGAGAAAGTGAATATTGTTGAGGATATGTCAATAGATGAGTCTATTATAGGCGCTTATTTGTTGCGAAAGCAAGCTGATAACACGTCAATTGCTGTAAAGCAAGACATAAGTAATGGTATTCCATTTGCTGCATTTAGAGATGCGATTTTGGACAACATGAATTATCAAGATATTTTAGGAGATTATTTACAAGATGTCACTGAGTAAAACATTTACAACAATATTCGATAAAGCCATAAGTAATGGGCATGCTCATGAATATAATAACAAATGGGTCGTTGAAGAACATGGACAAAGTGCTACAATGACCCATTTGGAAGTGACTGCCGATGGTAAGTTTTTGGGATTTGACCAGAGCTTGGTTAAAGGGGTAAAAGACACTACTTCCAAGATGTCTTCTAAATTGGACGATAAAGATTGTGATGGTATCGCTTTTCTAAATGACAATTCTAAGAAGGAACACCTTGTGTTTGCAGAATTAAAATCGGGCTTTGATGTTCAAAAAATCACAGGTGCTTTCCATCAGATTACAATGTCGTTTATCAAAATGCATGCTTGGCTATCACTATGCAAGGATTACAACTTAAGTGAAATAAAAGTTCACTTTATTACAGCCTGTAAGTGTTGCAAGGATAAAAATCAAGAAGATAGTGTCAGACTTCGTATTTCTCAAGCCCAACAACTTGGCAAAGACACGTTTGAAACTAAGTTCTTGAAACCATTACTGGATAACCATAATATCAAAGTTAAGTTATCAAGTTTTGGTGATATTCAGAAACTTCCATTCCATGATTGTATATCAGAAAAGGAAGTCAATATGTATCTACAGTTGACAAAGAATTTTCCTGATTCACAAACATCTCTTGCAATTTCTTAAAATAGTTATAACGTAAAACAGACCGACATGAACTCTTGTTCACATCGGTCTGTTTTTGTCACAGCCATCTACTTCTTTTATGCGTTTTTATCACAAGTGGTGTATAAGTAAATCCTTCTTGGGTCATTTTCAAGCCCTCGC
>NZ_CDRSSE010000015.1:0-61331 GCF_977051555.1 Segatella sp. | reverse complement strand
CGAATGGCATCCAAAATAGGAACCGCCGTATGCGGAACCGCACGTACGGTGGTGTGGGAGGTCGGTAAGTGTGAAAATAGGAGGCAAATGCCTTTTGTGATTAGCATTTACCTCCTACCCGATTGTGCTTTCGCAAAAAAAAAATCCCCCAACAGGATGGCTTGGAAACCATTACCTGTCGGGGGAAAGTATTAATCCTAAATAAATCTACCTTGAATTAACTAACCTAATGAAATTATCCTTCATAAATCTACTTAAAGAACTAATACTGGCCTTATTTGAACTAATAAATCATACTATTTGTTTCTGTAATTATCCAGACCCTTGTTCAGGAAGTCGAGATAAGCACTAACATCTTCTTTGAAGCTGAAGGCTGCTGCAAGAGGATTGCCATCGTTGTCAATAGCCACATAGAATGGCTGGGCATTAGCTCCAAACTTGCTTGCCTGCAGATAACTCCACTTGTCGCCAACGGTTCTCAGGGTGCGCTTCTCGCCATTAAACGTTACCTCCATAGGCTCAGGAAGAGGAGTCTTGTCATCTACATAAAGTGAGATGAGAACATAATCCTTTGTCAGCTTATCGGCAACCGAAGGATCTGTCCAGACAGAAGCCTCCATCTTGCGGCAGTTTACACATCCATAACCCGTGAAATCAAGCAATACCGGTTTGCCGGAAGCCTTGGCAGCAGCCATTCCCAACTCATAATCTTTGTAAGCAGGCTCTACGGTCTTGGTGTTGAGGTTGAAGTCCTGTGTATTAATAGGTGGAGCAAATGCGCTCACAGCCTTGCAAGGAGCTCCCCAGAGACCCGGAATCATGTAAACCGAGAATGCCAAAGAACAAAGACCCAACATGATGCAGGCTACAGGCATCGGCTTGTTGATGTCGCCGCCGATTGCATCAACCTGGAACTTCAGCTTGCCGATGAGATAGAGACCCAACAGACCGAAGATGACAATCCAGAGAGAGAGGAAAACCTCGCGGTCCATAATGTGCCAGCCGTAAGCCAGATCGGCTACAGAGAGGAACTTCAGAGAGAACGCAAGCTCGATAAAGCCGAGCACAATCTTGATGGTCTCCATCCACGAACCCGACTTAGGAGCCGACTTCAACCATGATGGGAAGAGGGCGAAGAGGGTAAATGGAAGCGCCAGAGCAAGCGCGAAACCGAACATTCCCACGGTAGGAGCGAGCCAGTCGCCGGAAGTAACGGTCTGAACCAGCAGCAAACCGATAATAGGAGCTGTACATGAGAAGCTGACCAATACCAGGGTGAAAGCCATCAGGAAGATAGAAATCAGACCCGTGGTGCTGGAAGCCTTGTTGTCTACCGCATTTCCCCAACTGTCAGGCAATTTGATTTCGAACCAACCGAAGAACGAGAAGGCGAAAACGGCAAGCAAGAGGAAGAGGATGATGTTGAACACGGCACTTGTGCTGAGCGCATTCAGGGTGCTAGGACCTGCGATGGCTGTTACGGCAAGACCCAGAACCAGATAGATGACGACGATGCTCAAACCATAAGTAATCGCATCGCGGATACCTTTCTTCTTATCGTTCTTTGCACGCTTCAGGAAGAAACTTACGGTCATCGGGATGATAGGCCAGATGCAAGGCATAACGAGCGCAAGCAGACCGCCCACGAAACCGATAAAGAAGATGTAGAAGAGCGAATGGTTGGCGATATCGTTAGCTCCGCCAAACGCCTGAAGTTCTTTAACAACCGGTTTCCATAAGTCCTTGACATTCAAATCTTCCATAGCAGATGCTAAAGCTGTTGAATCTACTGGTTGGGTAGCGCTATCTGTCTGAGCCAGGGCTGCAACCTTAGCCAGCGAATCTGCCTTCATTTTGGCTGCAAGAGCAGGATCAATCGCCTTTGCATCCTTTGCGTTCAGAGCATCTTTTGCCCCAGCTGCAGGAGCATCAACGGCAGGCGATTTGCCACTCTGCTTAAAACCAGCCTCGCTTGGTGGCAGACAGTTCTGGTCGTTGCAGGCGCCATATTCCAGATAAGCATCAATATGATAATTTGGTTGGGTAAACTTCACCTTCTGCACAAAGGTAACGCTACCCTCAAAATAACGGAGTTTCATCTCGAAGAGAGGGTCGAACTTTGCAATTTCTCTGCCGCGTGGCTGAAGTTTGCCTACGAGTTCAGCTCCTTCAAGCTTGTTTACGTTGAACGAAGCAGAAATAGGACCATCGCCACCCAAACCGGTAGAATAGACGTGCCATCCCGGTTGGATTTTTCCGCTAAACACGATTTCGGCTACAGCACTTCCGTCTGTTTTCAGCGAACTGGTGAACTTCACAGGGTTCATCATCTGCGCCTGAGCCAACATTACTACAAGGAGTAATTGAAAGATTAAAAATACTTTTTTCATTTCTATTTTTTAATTTTATGTTGCAAAGTTACTAAAAACTAATCATATTACGTTTCCAAAGTGCTTTAAGGGTACATGGTTTTAATATTTTTAAGAAAAAATGCTAATTTTCTTTATCATATTTGGTTATTTCTCGCCTTTGATGTAATTTTGCACACAGAAAAAGCAATCGTAAAATTGGAAACAGAATAAAATGGCAAAGAAGAAACTATACTTATTCAGCCTCCTGGTGGCCACGATGAGTGTGCTGCTCTCTACGGTGGTGATGCATCATCACCACATGGGGCGTATATGTATGGTTGTAGAACGTTGCCAGCAGGATGGTAATCTCAACGATAAGCATACTGAGCATCATGAGAATGAAACCGATGGTTGCCGCGTTCATCAGATGCACCATTTCGTAACCAACGGCAAGATTGTGAAGAGCATTCAGAAGCAGCTTTTCGATGGCAACCATTTGCTTTCCATGCTTTCTTGCGAGTATTTGTTTATCCCTACCTCGTCGATTATTAGCGTGCATTGGCAGCACTTTGCAGCCAGCCTTCCTTGTGTTGATGAAACAGCCATCAGCAGGCGAGGACCTCCTTCTTTTTGTTGATTTTCTGTAGTTAGAGCAACCGGGATGCAGCTTTTGCAACCGGGTTGCAGGGAAAGGTGCGTACTTTTGCACCCGAAATTATGAATCAATAAAAAGAAGAAAAAATGAAAAGAATATTGGTGGTTGCCGTTGCGGCAATCTTAGCCTGGTGTGGTTTCACCTTTTTCTCAAACCACGCCGGAGCAGAGGCTCATGCTGCCGAACACGGACATGAGCATGAACATGAAGAGGTGGATTTCGATCATATTCCGCTCTCTCAGAAACAGGTAGATGCGGTAGATCTGAAGATGGGCGAGGCGGTTGACCGCGTGATGGATGCTACGATTGCAGCCAACGGTCAGCTTGTTTTGCGCGCCCAGAACAAGGGCGAAGTGGCTTCGCTCATGGGTGGCGTGGTGAAGGCTATCTACGTGAAGGAAGGACAGAATGTGAAGCGCGGACAGGTGGTGGCGCTGGTCGAAAATACCGATGTGGTCAGTCTGCAACGTGAATATTATTCTGCCAGCAAGGAGTGCGAACTGGCACTTGCCGACCTGGAGCGACAGAAACTTCTGAACAAGACCGGAGCTGGCGTTAAGAAGAATGCGCAGCAGGCAGCCAAGGAGTATCATGTGGCTCACGCCAACCTCATCGGCATCGGCAAGCAGCTCGCCCAGATGGGCATTTCTACCGCCGCCGTAGCCAGGGGCAAGTTTACCACAGCCTTCCCTTTGCGTGCGCCGATTGCGGGTACGGTTTCGCAGATTACAGCCAGCTTGGGCAGTTTTGCCGACATGCAGACTCCGCTCATGAAGATTCAGAACAACCAGGCGGTAGAGTGCGATCTGAACATTTTTGAGAAAGATTTGCAGAAGGTAAAGCCGGGCGATAAGGTTTATCTCTCGCTTACCAATCAGCCGGGCGTGAAACTCGCAGGTCATGTTTACGGCTTAAACCAATACTTTAACGATAATTCGAAATCTGTTGCTGTTCATGTAAAAATAGATGCGCAGTCGCTTAAAACCAACGGGGTTCACGGCTCAGCCCGACTCTTCGACGGAATGTATGTAAGCGGCAAGATAGCTACGGGCAGCCAGTCGTGCATCGCCCTTCCTTCCAAGGCCATCGTCACTACCGACGGCAAGCAGTTTGTCTTCGCTCTGAATGGCAAACCAAAGAAGGGCGAGTACAGTTTCTCCCGCCATGAGGTCATTACGGGCGTTTCTGACGGAGCTTATACCGAGGTAAAACTCTGCAAGCACCTGAAGCAGGAAGGAAAGAAGATTGTGACAGAAAACGCGTATTATCTGGCTTCGCTCACGGGCGAGCATGCAGATGAGCATTAATATAATATAAGGTAAGCTTTTTCATCAATAAAGAGCACTTAAAAGAAAGACAGATTATGTTTCAGAAACTGATTACTTACTCCATCCGCCACAAGCTGGTGGTGGGAGTTTTCACGATAGCCCTTATCATCTGGGGCATCGTATCGCTCATCCATCTTCCTTTCGATTCCACACCAGATATTACTGACAATCAGGTTCAGGTCATTACTCAGGCGCCTTCGCTCGGAGCGCAGGAGGTGGAGCAATACGTTACTACTCCGGTGGAAATGGCACTCGCCAACATCCCCGAACTCAAGGAGCGAAGAAGCATCTCGCGAAGCGGACTCTCGGTCATCACCCTCGTCTTTGATGACGATGCAGATATCTACTGGGCACGTTCGCAGGTGAGCCAGATGCTGACCCAGGTGGAGAAAGATTTGCCCAATAATGTGGAAACCGAGATGGGGCCGATTGCTACCGGACTGGGCGAGATTTACCATTATACCGTGCGTGCCGAGAAGGGTTACGAGCACAAATATTCGCTAACCCAGCTGCGAACCATCCAGGACTGGATTGTGAGAAAGCAGCTCTCGGGAACCCCGGGCGTAGCGGAAGTGAGCGGCTGGGGAGGCTACGTGAAGCAATACGAGGTGGCCATCAATACGGATCAGCTCAACGCCAGCAATCTTACCGTGAGCGACGTGTTTGATGCGCTCGAAAAGAATAACGCCAACACGGGCGGAAGTTACATAGAGGAGAACTCCAATCAGTATTTCATCCGCGGCATAGGCGTGGTGAAGAGTCTGGAAGATGTGGCGAATATCGCCGTCAAGACCATGAACGGCACTCCTATTAAGATAGGTGATGTGGCGAAGGTTCAGCTGGGTCACGCCACCCGTTTCGGAGCCGTTACCCGAAATGGCGAGGGCGAAGTGGTAGCCGGAATAGCCATCATGCTGAAGGGAGAAAACTTTCAGGAGGTTATCAGGAATGTGAAGTTGCGCATAGAGCAGATTCAGAAATCTCTGCCCGAGGGCGTGGTTATCGAGCCGTTTATCGACCGAACCAACCTGGTTGACCGCGTGGAGGGAACCATCGCCCGAAACCTGATAGAGGGCGGACTCATCGTCATCTTCGTGCTGGTTATTTTCCTGGGCAACTGGCGGGCTGGACTGGTTGTGGCGAGCGTCATTCCGCTCAGCATGCTCTTTGCTTTCGGCATGATGAAGACCTTCGGAATCGACGGCAACCTGATGTCGCTCGGAGCCATCGATTTCGGTATGATAGTCGATTCTGCCGTCATTATCGTAGAGGCGGTTGTGGCCCATCTGGGCGTGAAGAGTATTGAGCGGAAGGCAAGAAATTCTGCCGATACTCCCATCCGTTTTTCTCAGGCTGAGATGGATGAGGAGGTTCATGATTCCGCTTCGCGCATCCGCAAGAGTGCGGCATTTGGCGAAATCATCATCATGATAGTTTACATTCCGCTAATGACGCTTGTGGGCATCGAGGGCAAGATGTTCCGTCCGATGGCGCTTACCGTTTTCTTCGCCATCCTGGGTGCCTTCATCCTCTCGCTCACCTATGTTCCGATGGCAAGTGCGCTCTTCCTGAGCAAGAAGGGGCATGTACGTAAAACCTTTAGCGACAGAATGATAGAGAAACTTCAGAGCTGGTACCGACCGGTTCTGGAATGGGTTTTGGCGCGTCATAAGGATGTGATTACCGGCGCCGTTTCGCTCTTCTGCATGAGCGCCGTAGCCTTCCATTTCCTGGGTGGAGAATTCATTCCGAGTCTCGAAGAGGGCGATTTTGCGGTAGAAATGAGCATGTCGCAGGGCACTTCGCTCTCGCAGATGGTGGAGAGCTGCTCCAAGGCGGAGAAACTTCTGAAGGCTGAATATCCTGAAATCAAGCAGGTGGTGAGCCGCATAGGAAGTGCCGAGATTCCTACCGATCCGATGCCGGTAGAAAGAGCCGACATCATGGTGGCGCTCAAGCCGAAAGCCGAGTGGACTTCGGCAGAAACTACCGCCGAACTGATGGAGAAGATGGAAGAAACCCTGAAGACGATTCCGGGCTTGGAGGCAGAGATTTCGCAGCCTATCCAGATGCGTAACAACGAGTTGCTTACGGGTATCAAGCAGGATGTGGCGATTAAGATTTTTGGCGACAATCTCGATGTGCTTACCCAGCAGGCTGATAAGGTTTCAAGAATGATAAAGAATGTGCCGGGCGTGAGCGGAATCTTCATAGAAGAGGTTTCGGGACTGCCTCAGATTCAGGTGAAATACAACCATGAACGTATGGCGGCTTATGGGGTGAGCGTTGACGAAATCAACCGCATTCTTGAAACTACCTTTGCGGGCGCTACGGCTGGAGCTATTTACGAAGGCGATAAAAGATTTGACATCGTTTTGCGTCTTGACCCTAAGGAGCGCAACTTCGAATCGCTCCAGTCGCTCCGTATTCCGCTGGCTGGAGGCGAGAGCATTCCGCTTTCCCAGTTGGCAGATGTGGTTTACGAACCGGCTCCGGCTCAGGTTTCCCATGAGAATGGCGCCCGCCGCATCTACGTAGGTTTCAACGTGAAGGGTAGGGACGTGCAGAGTACCGTGAAGGACATTCAGACCATCCTCGACGAGAAGCTGAAACTGCCTGAGGGCTACTATTATAATTATGGTGGCGAGTTTGAGAATCTTCAGAGTGCCACCCAGCGCCTGATGATCGTGGTTCCGGTAGCGCTCATCATCATTCTGCTGCTGCTCTACGCTACGGTCAAGAATCTGCGCGAATCACTCTTCGTGTTCTCCGCCATTCCGCTTGCTGCGATAGGTGGCGTCTGGGCGCTCTGGTTGCGCGGAATGCCTTTCAGCATTTCGGCGGGCGTAGGTTTCATCGCCCTCTTTGGCGTGGCAGTTCTCAACGGCATCGTGCTGATAGGTCAGATGAACCAGATGCAGAAGCAGACGGCTGAGGTTCATGCGGAAAATGGCGCAAGTAGGTCGGCTGTTATTCAGAACAGAATTATTGACAGTTGCATGATTCGTCTCCGTCCGGTTCTGATGACGGCTCTGGTAGCCTCTATGGGTTTCCTCCCGATGGCATTATCCCATGGCGACGGAGCAGAAGTCCAGCGTCCTCTTGCTACGGTTGTGATAGGCGGTCTCATTACCAGCACGCTCCTTACGCTTCTGGTTCTGCCAGCCATCTACAAGATGTTTACGAAAAAGTAAGATTTTAACTTAAGAAAATAATGAACAGAATAAAGATAATAGAAAATAGGGTGGTGGCTTGCTTTGCCGCCATCCTGCTCCTGCTGCCATCCCCAGCTGGAGCCCAGCATTTTGATGCTCATATTGCGGGCAGGAAAGTTACCCTGCAGGAATGTTTCGATTTGGCTGCCCGACAGAACCTTCAGATGCAGGCAGGAAAGAAGTCGGTAGAGCGCGCGCAGATTATGCAAGGCACGGCTTGGGAGCTGGATAAAACCGAGGTTACTTTCTCGCAAAACCCAGCCACGGGAGGAGAATCAGACAACGGCTTTACCTTCACCCAGAGCCTCGATTTTCCTACCGTCTACGCCTCGCGCCGCAACCAGCTCAAGGCTGAAACCCAGGCAGAAAAGAGTCGCTTGAACATGGTCAACCAGCAACTGAAGGCTGAAATCGCCAACACCTATTATCAGATGCTTTATCAGACTCACAGACTCCAGATATTGCAGCGAATCGACTCAGTATTAGAACGTTACAGCAAGATAGCAGAAATGCGTTACAAGGCAGGAGAGAGCCGCCAGCTGGAATATCTCTCAGCCGACCGCAAATGTAACGAAAACCGCCTGGAAATGGCTGATGTGAAGAGCGAAATAGAGCGTCTGCAAATCGACCTCATGTCGCAGCTCAACACGCAGGAGCCCGTAAAACCGGCAGAAGAGAATCTCTCGGCCATCGCAGCCCAGAATCTCAATTCCTATAATTATCAGCAGTCTGCCGACGGCATTTACCAGCAGGATAAGCTCATCGCTCTGGATAAGGAAATCAAGGCAGCCAAATCAGGTTTTGCTCCGAGTTTATCCTTATCTTTGCGTACCCAATGTGTCATTTCCAGTTGGAATCCATACAACATAGACCGTTCGAGATTTGCCGAGGGCAATTTTTTCGGTTTTGAGATTGGCGTAGGCATTCCTTTATTTTACGGTTCCACGAAGGCAAAGGTAAAGGCAGCCAAGAAAGACCGCGAATTGGCTGAAATCGAAATGCGCCAGGAGCAGACAGAGAAAGAGCGCGATTTCCGTCTCTGTACGAAGCGTCTTCAGGCAGCATCCAACCGTCTGAAATATTACGAGCAGAACAACCAGGCTCATTCTGCGCAAATTTCGAAGTTGAGTGCGATAGAATATGAAAATGGCGAAATTTCGTATGTAGAATATGTGAATGCCATAGAAGAAACCATCGATGTTCTGATGAAGCATGCCGATGCGATTAATGAATACAATCAGGCAGTAATCGCCATCCAGCGTCTTACGGGCATGATGTAAGCTTCCTGTTCTGAGATTTTTCTTTTTGATTGAAAAGAGAATTTATCTCGGAGCAGGCAGAAAGGAAGAAATGATCAGAAAGGGGTGAACCGGTTCCATTTTTCAGGCTCCAAATTTCACCTCTTTCTTATTCTCATAATGCCTATTTACCATAATACCGGTTAGAATTAAAAAGAGGAAAGAAAAAAAGGGAGGTATAAACACGCCCTTGTTACACATGTCATTCAGGTTCCTGCAGTTTTCCTGCGCAAAACAACACATTTTTGATAAACCACCAAGAAAAATGCTCAAAAAACTTTGCTTATTCCAAATAATAATCTTAACTTTGCGGCATAAAAACAAAAAGTTGGTTTCGATTATGGCAAAAATAGAAAGACAAAAGCGAATCTATCGCAAGCGCATCCCTTACGGAATGCAGAACTTCGAGGATGTTATCAAGGAAGATTGCTACTTTGTTGACAAGACTCCTTTCATCGAGAATATAGAAGAATCAAACAAATATTTCTTCTTCATACGCCCTCGCCGTTTCGGAAAGAGCCTTACAATCTCTATGCTCGAAAACTATTACGACATCAATAAGAAAGATCAGTTCGAAAGTCTCTTCGGGAAACTTTACATCGGAGCA
The DNA here is from genome assembly GCF_977051555.1 of Segatella sp. Lineage (NCBI taxonomy): Bacteria > Pseudomonadati > Bacteroidota > Bacteroidia > Bacteroidales > Prevotellaceae > Segatella > Segatella sp. Next base: position 51,877 of record NZ_CDRSSE010000015.1, on the reverse strand, counting down.
AATCCTACCCCCGAACGCAACAGCTATCTCATCCTACACCTGAATTTTGCCATGATTTCTGCAGCATTGGATAATTATAAAAAAGGACTCGATGCCCATTGCAACAACAAGTTCAATTCCTTCTGCAGCAGATACGCCTACCTTTTACCACCAGGCATAAAGGAAGAGATGAACCAGAAGGAAGATGCCGTTGCCCAATTGGGATTTCTATGCGACAAATGTGCTGAAGCTGGCTTGAAGATTTATCTCTTCATCGACGAATACGACCATTTTACCAATCAGATTCTTGCCCACAAGGAGCATGAAACCCGATACCGCGAGCAGACTCACGGCGAGGGATATCTCCGCCATTTCTTCGATACCATCAAGGGAGCCGCAGGCGATTCATTGGGCAGAATCTTCGTTACAGGAGTAAGTCCCGTAACCATGGATGATCTGACCAGCGGTTTCAACATCGGCACCAACTATTCCCTGTCTCCGGAGTTCAACGAGATGGTGGGATTTACCGAGGATGAAGTACGCGAGATGCTGGCTTATTACGCCAGCGTGCTGCCATTCCGCCATAGCGTGGATGAGCTGATAGAAGTGATGAAGCCATGGTATGATAACTATTGCTTCGCAATCAGAAAATACGGCAAGACAACCATGTACAACTCCGTGATGGTACTCAATTTTGTGGACAATTACATCCGCAACGATTACGATATTCCTGATAGCATGTTGGAAACCAACATCCGCATCGACTACGACAAGATTCGCATGCTCATCCGCCACGACAAGGAGTTTGCCCACGATGCCAGCATCATACAGGACATCGTGACCAAGGGATTCACCACGGGAACCCTGATGGAGAATTTCCCTGCCGAGTGCATCAACGATCCTGACAATTTTCTTAGTCTGCTCTTCTATTTCGGCATGGTAACGATAGGCGGCACCTACCAGGGCACCACCCGCTTTGTGGTTCCCAACGAGGTGGTACGCGACCAGATGTACACCTATCTGCTGGATACCTACAAGGAGAACGACCTCACCTTTGAGCAATACGACAAGACCCAACTGGAGAGCAAGCTTGCATACGAAGGCGCATTCAAACCCTACTTCGCCTACATAGCCGATTGCCTGAAGCGTTTCTCTTCCCAGCGCGACAAGCAGAAGGGCGAGGCCTACGTTCATGGTTTCACTCTGGCTATGACGAGCCAATGCAAGTTCTACCGTCCTATTTCAGAACTTGACAACGATGGCGGTTATGCCGACATCTTCCTCCTACCCCTCTGTGACATCTATAAGGACATGGAAGATTCCTACATCGTGGAGTTGAAATATTGCAAGCCGGGCACCAGCGATGAGCAGCTGAATCATCTCTTCGAGGAAGCCTCTGCTCAGATAAGGCGCTATGCTGATAGCGACATCGTGCGCGAATCTGTAAAAACCACGAAGCTTCATCAACTCGTTGTGATTTACCGGGGAGCAGAGATGGCGTTGTGCGAGGAGGTGAAATAAAAAGAAAGGGCAAAAGCATATACCTGATAGATAGGTAATGCCTTTGCCCTTTTATCTTTAGCTGATAATATATTTCAAGATGCCGATAACGGCAAGATTTGCTTCATTATCTTCTGGAACTTCTATGGTCTTGAAACCATCCTTGTTGAGCGGTTGGAGTTCTATCTTAGAATGAACTTCCGCCCCGTCCTCGTTTGCAGTTTTCTCACTATGAAACTTTTTGATGGTATATTTTCCGCCATATTCCTCGTAATATTCATTAACCTGCGAGAGTACGATTTCTCCTTCTCTCGATCCTCCATGGTAACGCTCAAACACGCACAAGTCTACATCCTTAATTTTCGGCAGCATCGAGTTGCCCTTGGCGTGAACCACGAACATTTCTCTGTTCGGAGTGAAAGGTAATGAGGATACATCCACCCATCCTTCCGCCTCCGGCTCCTCATATTCATCGAAGTAACCACATGCAGCCTGAATGGAATACAGAGGGAGAAAACGGGTGAAGCGGTCGGAAGGAGAGATGCTATGAAGAATTGCTGCATTCAAGCTACCCCCATCCATAAGCACATCAAACATATCCTGCATCATTTTCCATCCATCTGTACTACCAGGCTGATAGGCATATTCCTCATTATCATTATAATACCATGTACCATTAGCAGCTATTACAATACCGCCAACGTATTTTATTCTGCCTTCAGCCAACCTGTTCAACATGGCAAGACGCTTCTGCAAAGCCTCAGCCTTGTTTTTCGTGTCTTTAGATGCAGCCGTCTGACCTCCTTTGGTGTCAAAAATGCCGATAGTACCATCCTTCTTTTTGAAAACCCAATCGGGATAGAAAAGTGCTTCTTCGTTGCGTTCTTCGCTGAAATAACGAATGGCAAGCCAATCCTTACCGCTATCTCCATTCTTAAACCACCATTCTATACCATCCTGGCTCTCAAGATACTTATAAAAGCTCTCTTCCGTTTTTCTGCCAGTATAGTCTTGCCCCAAGAAGAAAGGATGCAACAGGCATTTCTGCTCCGTCAGTTCATCATGTTCTTCTGTATAAGAATACATCTTCTTCAATACAAAAGGAACACTCTGCCGCTTTCGGTTTTCCTCTCTGCGCTTACGTAGTTGTTCTTCAAGCAAAGGATGATATGCCTTAAGCGTATCTGTGATAAGACGTCTGAATATACTTGAAGCAGAACTGTTTAATGCATCATGTAAGAAGATACGATACCATTTATCTTCGTCTTCATTCTTCAGAGCATAATACTTGAACCACAAGCGTAAGGCACTTTTCAAAGTTGGAACAGAACGCACGATGTTTCCCACCTTGCAATCATTATCTGATTGCGAACGTAGGATTTCCACCAAAGTGAAAGTAAAGAGTTTCTGCACATCACTCCTACTCCACTCACGCTCTACTCCTTTAGCTTCCTTGAGGTTGATTCCAATATTTTCGTAATCATAGAATTGAGCATCTGAAACTATCTCATGCGCCAAATTTCCCTTCAAGTTGAGTCCTTTAGCCTCTAGTTTTCTTTTTACAACATCTTCAAAAACATCCCCATCAGTAATGCCGAAATAGCGATTGAATGTATCAAACAGACATTGTTGGAATTCCCCCGATTTACCCAAATCTCCATAATCTACACGCGACAGCATATCTGTCATCAGATTAGGGTCGATGATATAATCTTCCCCCTTTTTGTTGTAAGAGATAAGCGTTTTTGGCTTGTTGCCCATTCCGCCATAATCAGCCTCTGTTACAGCTTTGCGCGAAAAGTTGGTATAAAGATAACCATTACGGAAAACCTTAGACACTTCTTCGTGCATGATTGGAACACGGAGAATTCTTCCGATGGTCTGAGTACTGAAAATTTCAGATTTAATATCACGAAACATGACCAGAACCTGAGCACGGGGACAATCCCAACCTGTACCGGCTGCGGTTTTAAACAGAAGGTATTCGTATTCGCTATCATTCCGTTCCAGCCCCTCAGGCTTAGCCTTACCAGTAAACCAGGATGCAATTCTGTTTGCCTTTACCCCCTGCGAGATAAGATATTCTTTTGTAATCTCTTCCTTGGTAGGCTGCCCCTGTTCTATCAAGGTTTCATCATCATTTGGCAACTGGATAATGACCAGCGGATTGACATTTTTACCGAAAGCCTCAATCTCTGCCTTAAGTTCCCTGCGCTTTTCGATAGCAAGTTTCAGCAGGACATGATCTTCGTCTTCGCCTTTATATTTATCCAAATCCTCTTTCGTCTGGGTAACGATGCTCTCCTTGATCAGCCCTTGTGCTACCACATCTTCATGCTTTATCACTACATTCGAGTCATAATCTGCAGCTTTTGCCATCACTTCAGGAGGCGGAGTAGCAGAGACATGAATGCAGATTTTCGGGTCGAGTTTACTTATCACGTCACGATTAGCAGCTTCGGTTACATTCAGATGACACTCGTCGATGATAAAGACTATTTCCACGCCGTTGGCATGGGTATTCTCTACAAAATCCTCGAAGTATACTCTACTCTCATGTCGCTCATCTGGATTTTCCGGTCGTCTGTATATACGGTTTCCGGCTTTCTCGCTCACCAGTTTTTGCCAGTTGATGAAAAGCACATCGTTTTTCTGCAAAGCCCTAAGGCTAAAATCTTCTATCGTCAACAATCGCCCATGCTTACTCGTAGGGAAGTAGACTTCAAACTTATGCTTGCTCTGCATGGCGAGGTCGTCGGAGAATGTGATCCATACATAAGCCACATCTCTATTCCAATCTGGCTGTTCTGCCATCTCGCAAATCATCTTCTGAGTCATATAAGTCTTACCGCTTCCTGTAGGAGCTTTCAGAACGACAGGAATCTGGCGATCCCCATGCCCCCATAATCGCTTTATATTAGCCACTAGTTTATCAACGGCTTCTATCTGAAAAGGTATCTGTTCCATACTTTCTTAAGCATTTAAAGATTTGTAAATATCGAGGATAGGCTGAGGAATGCTCTTCAGATTTACCCCAGAAAGATATTCGAAATAGGAATCGAATGATCCTACATCGCCCCAACTGAAAATATATACATTCTTCACGCCCTGAAGCTGCTCTACTTCATGAACAAATTCGTTGAAATATTTCGGGCGATAATCTTCTTTAAAATAGATTGCCGTCCATACATCATGATTTTTGTCCTTGAATATCTGATAGCTATCAGTTTTCTTTATTTCGTAAAGCGTATTCTCAGCCAAGGCCAGCAGGCATCCAGCCTTTTGGGCAAGGATTGTCTTGTCATGGTCTGTAGCCTGATTGGCCGTACTTGTTCCTACGAAAGAAGTGCGATAGTACTTGAGAGAATTGCCGAGAGGTAGGACCTCAGCATTCATTTTATGAGTTCCTTCCAACACTAGGGCATCTTCTTTTATTAAAGTCTTAAACGACTCATAATTATTTTCGTTATCAAATTGTATTTCTCTAATCTGAGACAACAAGTCTTCGGATTTCAAAATATTCTTTGTTGTAAGTTTTATGCGACACAACTCTTCCGTCAAATTATTGTGAGCTACATAGCCTTTTATTGCAGCAGAAACTCGCGGATAAGTAAAAGAAGAACACACTTTATCCTCATCATCGTTAGATTGACACAAGATACATCGTCTAGTTCCACCATCTTCTTCATTCAATTGCATAACAGCTTGTAGCGTAGTACCAGTACCAGCAAAGAAATCCATGACGCAAATGTTTTTATCTTCATAGAATCCCATTTTCACTAAATATTTTACTAATGAAAGTGGCTTTGCATAATCAAAACTTCCCACCAAACCTATACTACGCAATTCCTTTTTTGCATCCTCATTTGTTCCAACTCCTACTTGAGAATCTATTATGTTAGAGGGTATTTTATATGACTTACTAGCCTTCTGATAACGTATAGAAAACAACTTACTTTTAATCAAACAGTATGTACCATTCCCTATTTCGTTCATCAAATTATTCTGCCCCCATTTAAAATGACCTGAAGCTCTAAACTTTTTGGCATTCAAACCATTCTTTACCACCACCTCATCCAACAATTTTATTTTTTTGTCATCAGATGCAGAATACACACCATCGGCTATGTTGAAATGTACAGAACCTATTGGAAACTCTAATGTACCAATAGGATTACCAGCATTTAATAAAGGGGCATCATCTCCATCCACATAACCTTGAACAAACTGCCGCTTAGGAAGAGGCTTTGATGTATAACATAATACATACTCTAATTTTCGTCTTACTTTATTTGACAAAGAAGGTGGCGTATCTGTTCTTTTCCATAAAAAGACAGCTGCAAAATTTGTTGAGTCGAAAATTTGATCACATAATTCTCGTAACTTTGAAAACTCATTATCATCTATAGAAATAAAAATAACTCCCCTATCAGATAAAAGACTTTTTGCCAACTTTAAGCGTTTAGCCATAAACGAAAGCCAAGAGCTATGCCTTAGCGGATGGTTTGAAGGAACTTTTGCCCCATCAGGATACTTATCTAGGAATCTCTTATCCTTATACGTAAACCCATCACTACCCGTATTATAAGGAGGATCAATATAAATTACATCCACCTTACCTTGATGCGTATAATTAAGGCAAGTAAGAGCATGATAATTATCACCTTCTATGAGTATATGAGTAGGTTTTCCATCATCTGTCGTGATGGAAAGATCTGGTACTTCCTCAAGAATCGGAATAGCATTTTCTCCTCCAGCTTCAAAAGCTTCAGGCACATCTATCCAATGAAGTCCAAAACGGTTATCTTGCTTCAGCTGAGCATTAAGATAAGCCACTTCACCCTCCAAATCTTTTATTTTCCGATGTAATTCATCAATATTGTCTGCCATATTCTGATAGTTATTAATAGCTGCATCCAACTATCATCAGGCTATTCACAAAGAGACACAAAAGAAGGGTGTGAACGATTCTTAAGGTCTTCCGTGGCAAGCCTAGGAAATGTCTGAACCACCGTCAAATATAAGAATGCTCACACCCTATATCAGGCATGAACATTGACTCTACATATTTGACGAGAGGCTCACCTATGCTTACCACAGATGAAGCCAACCATTATTGGTGCGGTCGTATATTCAGAAAGAAAGTTTCCTAGGCTTTTTCTGGAAGACCACAATAATAGTCAATGCTTTGTTTTTACTAAAATGTCTGGAAGCGGCTCCTGCCGAATCCATCTGCAAAGGTACGAAGAAACTGGCAAAAAACAAAAAGAAATGGGATTTATTTTCATTTTTATTGCTGATAAGCAAGATTAAAAGAAGCTCTTTAGCTATTCATAAATTAAATTTTACCATAGAATTGGCTTTTTAAAGCAGGAAAAATAACGAAAAACACAACTTTTAATATTAAATTACGTGAATTTATCACGAAACACGAGATTTCGCTTTGCGTTTCTGTTTTTTTATCGTAAATTTGCATCAAAATAAAAAAGAACAGCTATGAATCAAGTATTTCAAGTACAAAAATTTCTTCAGCATCAGGGAAAGGCAAACGCTAAGTTCCTTCCTACTAATGATAACAAGATGAGAAGCCAATGATGAATTTGCCTCTCCTTGGAAGTTTTTTATCTGGATAAGGAGGATTAGACCGAGTTGTATGGAGAATATTAAAACATAATATAGAAAACTTAATAATATAGATAAAAATGAATTTCGAGATTACTGCAATCAGATACCAAATGCCTGGAAAGAATTTCGAGGAGAAGACCAAAAATGCCATAGAATTTGTAGCACAGCTACCTATTCCATCAACGGTTTATTTGAAAAGAGAACCAGACAATATCTATAGTCCAAACGCAATTGCCGTATACAACCAAAACTATACTAAAATTGGCTATGTATCAGAAAACTACACCAAAGAAATACAACGTGTATTTCCCCAAGAGCAGTCTTCTACAACAATAGTAAAGGTCAAGGTTATTGGCAAGGTTGGCTACATCACTTTAACAGCAGATGTTGACATTCCAAAGGAATGCCTGTTGCCCCCCGAACCATACAAAAGAAAAATCGATCCATCCCCATTTGATATTTCTATGCCATTCATGGAGGAAGAAAATAAGATTGAGTTAGTAGCAAGTTTACTGCTACCAAGAGATTTCAAGGATGAGGATGCAGAAGAACTCATTAGGCTAAGTGAGCACTACTGCGCCCAAATTCCCCTAACACTTTGCGATGTTGATTGCAAAAATACAAGTCGAATTCTCAATAAGTTGAAAGATTTCACAAATAATCACTCAGCAATATCAAGTTCAACTAAAAAGAAATTAGAAAAACTCTGCCATAAAATCCAGAATCTTGTGGCAAATATACATAGAGAAGAGGATAGAAACAAGATTTACGAGACCCATCTGGTTAGAATGAAAGAGTTTTTCTCCAATGAAAAGGATGGATTTTTTAAAAGATACGACGACAACTATTTAAAAGTTCCTTTGGGGCTGGCTAAAACGGATGTAATAGAATCTGAAATCAACAGGCTTACAGCTTGGCTAGACAAAGTACCAAGAGGAATTTTTCATTCCCACAACTTGAAAAAGAAAGATATCGTACCTCAAATGCGTTATCTGCACCTTTCAAGAAGAGAAATGTATGATATCATGGGTACCGAACTTGTGGTTTTAAGACTCAAAGAGCAACTCTATCAAAACGAGTTGATAGAGAATTTGGAATCCAATACAAAACAGCAAAATGCAGTTCCTGATGAAGTATGCATCCCAGATGACTGTAGAGATGCCATCAATAAAGTAATGAAACCTACTTTTACTTTGCCAAATGGGGTTGTGAAGATTTCCAGAAATCAAATTGTAAAAGCAGCTTATGTGATTGACTTGACAACCAATGTACAGGTAGCCATGCTCATGGCTATTGGCATGGAAGTAAAAGCTATCCGTCCTGGAGTGAAATGTATAGATTTTATCCGTGCTCTGATTGGAATTGGAGTACTTAAGTATAGTGATGAAAAAGCCATAAAAAATATGGCTGATGGAATGAACAAAAAATTGCACGGAGGCAAACAAAAAGGCAAGACAGTACTACCGCTCCCACCAAAACATTTACAATGGAAGGAAATAGATAGAAATATCGGAGAGGATATATTTAAAGCTATGACAACGGAATAACTATAATCTGTTGTTTTCTGAAGACTAAATACGCTATTGAAAGCGGCAACGATTATCCGACAAAAGGATGGTGGTTGCCGCTTTTTGTGTTTTTGCATTCCGATTGATTCCTTGATTTTATTCCGATTGATTCCGATTGATTCCTACTGATTCCTAATACCATGAATTTCAAGGATTTAAACCGAATATTTTTGCACTCGCACGGATTTTTCGCCTTATCTTTGCACCCGTCATCAGATAACAAGATGGCTACCCATCAGGCGAGTTGCAAATCACAAAATGGGGAATGATGGTACTAGAAAAGATGACGGGGAAACCTCTTCGAACGTCATCGTACCAAAGAGGCTTATTTAATACTCAGAAAAAAATGATTATAGTATTAAATGGCAATATGAACGAAAGTTCAAGTAAGGATGGAAAGGGATTCTACCCAAACACAGAATTGGGTATCGACCTCAAGTTGATGACTAAGGAGCCAGGGCGCATGGCCGTTGGCGAGTATCTGGATGGAGCCATTACCCACGATGGAGAAGACCACTTCACCTTCGTACAGAACGACTCCGAGAAGAAGAAGGAAAAGGTGGTGCAGAGAAACCCACACGTGTATGAAGGAACATTCATCAACGTGAACCGGAAGAAAGACGGTACGCTCTACCCTACCTTCAACCGGCCGCAGTTCACGGAGAGTTTCACTTTCCAGGATTTTTGCCAGGGTGCCGCCGACGAGCTGCGCATCATCAGCGGAAAAGGTGATAACAGGTAAACGGAGTTTAGGCTTTCTAGAGGAAATGGGGACTTCGTGGGAGTGACTGGAAACAGGCTCAACTAAAATCTTCCAATATTCCAGTTCTTCCAATATTCCAAAAAGGGTGTTTCAAGACAAATCCCCTTTTTATAGATTATATAACTACTTAATATATAGATAGTTATATATATAATATAAGGAATTGGAATCCTCGAAAAATTAATTGGAAGAACTGGAATTGGAAGATTCTGGAAGTCCCCATTTCCCCTAAAAGGCTCATTATCAAAACATTAATTAAAAATGAAGAAGACAAATTTAAAGTACGACATTACAAAAAGTACCGCTCCGAAGATGCCAAAGCTGGGAAAAGGAACGGAATGTGTGCAACTTTTGCTCTCTCAGGTGTCAAAAGACATGCATGAACCCTTAGTTCCGATGCTCTTCCCTATTCTCGGAGCGCAGGTTAGCGGTACGGAATTTCAGTATCCCGACCTCAGTTGGAAGGAATTATGTGGCATGATGGGCAATCTAGTGGCAGATTCAGGCTGCAATAAAGGACAATTGGGAAACTTAGTGGAAGCTATCTGCCGAAATTTCCGCGAACATGATGAAAAGGAATTAGAGAAACTCGTGGAGTGGCAAAAACAGATAAAATCCAAGTCGGCAAACAAGGAAAAGCCTATAAGACCCGACGTGAGTTTCTGGTTTCCTCCTGCCGACGTAACAAATGCCGCCTTCATTCTGAACGCCATGGGATGCGAGAAGTTGGGTGACAGAACGCAATACCTCAATCTGCCTGAGGTAGAGATGGCTGACCGGATGTGTGGCGGACATAAGCAGATATCGCAGATGCTGCGCAATATCTACGACCGCCAGCGTTCGGGTGCATTAAGAGCTACAGCCGATGGTGTGACAGGAAATCCTATTCTACGTGCCAACGTCACCATCTCTTCCACCCCGTATGCTGCCCGAAAATTCTATAAGAACGAACTTTTCAATGGTACATTCGGACGAATGGTGTTCTCGTATAAGCCTAGAATGGGGCGTGATGGAAAAATCCCGAGACAGGGAAAATATGATGAAGCATTCTATAAGAAACTGGATGAGTATCTAGTAAAGCTCAGCATCTGTAAAGGTCGGTTCGTCATCAAACCGCTGAATAAACTCACAGACCAGCTGGCTGCTGACATGGCTTCGCTTGCTGACTTGACGGATGATGATGTTTTTTGGGATATTTCGAAGCGCTCCATCGTGTCGGCATGGAAGGCGGGTTGTTTGCTCTGGGTGCTGAACGACCAGACTTGGACGAAGGCGATGGGTGATCTGGTGGAGTGGCTGGTGTATCATGACCTTTGGAGTAAGGCGAAAATCTTTGCCGATTTGCTGAACCAGGATGCTGATTCGGTTAGCGAGGCTCAGAGAAGAGGACCGAAGAATCTGCTCGATGATCTGCCAAATTCATTTAACGAGGCACAACTGGAAGCACTCCGCATTTCGCAAGGAAAGACAAAGGAGGGTACGAAAAACCAACTCTACAAATGGATATATCGCAAGTTTATCACCTTTTCGGCAGAAACGGGGCTCTACACGAAGACTCCTGAATATCTGACAGGAATGCCGGCTGAGAAAGAAAAAAGATAAAGTAAATTTTTATGGAGAAATATGAGATTCAGAAACTGCGCGAACTTCCGATAGAGAAGGTTGCGAAAGAGATGGGGATGAAGGTGGAGCACCATAAGGCGCTCTGCCCCTTCCATGACGACCACCACGCCAGCCTCACGTTCAATAAGACCAAGAACAGCTGCAGATGCTATGTCTGCATGAGAAACTCCTTAGGCACCATCGACCTGGTGATGAGATACCTGGGGAAGGATTTCCCCGCGGCTTGCAGATGGCTCGCTGGGGAACATCAGGTGCAACTGGAGGAGGATTCTTCATCTGGCTCTTCATCCGGTGATTCTTCTTCGGGTGATAATTCGGAGAAATCTTCCTTCGATGCCAGCAGGTATGCTAGGTTCTTTGAGCATCCCTGGCTCAACGAGGCAGCTCGTAGGTTTCTCTTCGAGGAGAGGAAGATTGACTGGAGAGTGGTGAACTGGTGCCGACTGACTTCATGGACGGATAAGAAGGGCATTAACTGGCTGCAGATTCCTTACTTCGATACCGATGGGCGGCTTATCGGAATCCAGAACCGGAACCTGGATTACCGGAAGGCTCCCACAGATTTAAAGGGGGTGACTGCTGATAAATCTCCCACAGATTTCACAGATTTCACAGATTCTGCTTCGCATCGGAAGGACGGGATTGGGATGGCTGCTGACAAATCGCCCACAGATTTCACAGATTCAGCTTCGCATCGGACGGACAGGATTGGGATGACTGCTGATAAATCTCCCACAGATTTCACAGATTCTGCTTCGCATCGGATGGACGGGATTGGGGTGACTGCTGACAAATCGCCCACAGATTTCACAGATTCTGCTTCGCATCGGAAGGAGCAGGATGCTCCCCGCTTCCGGTTCCCTTACGGCGCCAGATGCAACATCTATAACCTGCCGGTTATTAGGAGACTGAAACCGGGCGAGAGGTTGTTTATTACAGAGGGATGTAGCGACTGCTGGGCGATGCTTTCTGCCGGACATAAGGCGATAGCCATCCCTTCTGCCACGCTCCTCAAGCCGGAAGATAAGCAGCTGCTGGCGGATATCGGAAGACTGTATCAGGTGGAATTCCACATGTTTCCTGATCAGGATGTGCCGGGCGAAAGCCTCTTCATGCAACTCAAGGAGATGCTCCCCCAGCTGGTTCACCACCAGTTGCCACCGGGCTGCAAGGATTTTAGCGAATACTATCTCTCGAAGGTTTCCCGTCCTTCTGGGCGTAAGGAGCCGATGAGCGAAAATTCAGAGAAATGATTTATTTAAAAATTGAGATTATGGAAGAATTTATAAACCGTTCGTATACGAAGAAGGAACTGGGGTTGATGTACTTCCCTGAGAGTATGCCTCGCACGGCCGTGAATCATCTTATGAGTTGGATTCGGCGTTGCCAGCCGCTATGGGATGAATTGCTAGAGATGGGATATGATAAGAGATGCAAATCGTTTACGCCTAAGCAGGTGAAGGCTATTATCGATAACCTCGGGGAACCGGGATAGTTTTTAATGTTGAATGTTGAGTGTTGAATGTTGACTTGGCGTGTGACGGACCAGCGATAGAATCGCTGGGAACGGAGGCTTTTTTTATGTTGAATGTTGAGTTTTTATTCAGAAAATGTTCCGCTATCGCATGGTATCGCACGCTATCGCACACCTGATAAATCGGGATTTCGTATCTTTGCATCGTGATTCAGAAAGCGCGCAAAATCACTTGCCCAGTTGGAGAAAAATATCTCCCTAATTGGGAAAATAAAAAAGGCCTGAAGAAAGAGAAAGATGGAGCACAGGAAAACAAGACAACAACCACGATTCTCTCATGGCAAGGCTTTTTAAAAGAAACAAGAGTAATGAAAACAAGACTCCAAGCCTCGAAACGAGTCGTTTCGTTAAGCGAAACTTAGCAGGGGGCAGAAAAAAGATTATGAACCAGAACATGAAGGCATTCATCCGGTATCTCATCGTGGCGATTTGCTCTGCCATCGTCACCTTCCTATCCAGCTCCTGCACGGCAGGACTCGTAATCGGAAAGAACCAGCGGCAACATCAGGAGAACAACATCTCCACCAAGGTAGATTCTACCTACTATGTGCCAACCATTACCATCTGGTAATTTAGAGTTAATAGTTGATAGTTAATAGTTTATAGCAATTTAAAATTCAAGAGATTATGGCAATTAATTTGAAAGCAAAGGAGACCCTTATCCAAGTAGGCGAAATGAAGGGTCAGTACAGATTCATCCTCGGTACCGAACTTTACAACAAGCTCTCAGAGAGCAAGGTTATCAAGGAGGCGGCTATCAGAAGCGGCGTAAGCGTGGGCGTGATGCAGGTTTGCTGGGATGCAGCAGGCGAGGTGATCAAGGCGTGGTGTACCGAAGGCCATTCCGTAGCCGTTCCGGGATTGGGAACCATGCGATTCGGCGTAAGAGCCAAGAGTGTGCCTACCGTAGGCGAAGTGGCTACCAGTCTGATTACCAACCGCCGCGTTATCTTCACCCCAAGCGTTGACATCAAGCGCGAACTGCAGGAAACCTCTATCCAGATTACCTGCTACGACCGCAACGGAAAGGTGGTGAAGAACGTTACCTCCGACGACAAGGGCGATGTGGAAGACCCAGACAATAACCCAGGTGGTGGCGGCGGTTCGGATACCAACCAGGGCGGAAATACCGAAGGCGGCGGAACCACCGGCGGTAACGAAGGCGACGGTTTGGAGTAAGCGAACTCCCCGAAAAACCGAACAGGAACCCCTGATTTTACCATAATAAAAAAAGAGCCCCTGATGCAAGGAAACGAGCATCGGGGGCTTTTATCTTATCCCATTACATAAAGGATGGAGGTATAGAGTTGCATCACGAGAATGTAGAAAAGGAAGCAGGGCGACAGGAGGCGGATGCCCAGATTCATCGCATCATAAACCTGGCTGATGCCCTTGATGCTCTCGCTCATGATGCCGTAACTCATGCTCATCACCATGACCGAGAAACAGATATAAGGAATGATACTCTGCGAGAACGGACCCGGAAAGAGCGCTCCTACGGCATTCAGCAGAATGGCATGGGGCAAGAGGGTGAGCGCCAACATGATACCTACAAAGATGCACAACTCGATGAGCATCAGGCGCAAAGCCGTGCGCTGGCGATACTGGGTATGGTCGAAATGGAGCACCCTACTCTGCTTTACCACCCCGATGGTGATGCTGATGAGCACCAGCCATACGAGCCAGGCAGAAGTGAGATGGTCTACGAAATGGCCCGTAAACCAGCGGATGCCCTCGGCGCTGGTAAGCGAATGGGTGAACGACTCGGGCATCGCAGCTGTAAGCAGCCACGAAACCAGAACCACCACTACTTCGGCTATTCCCAACGATAATGCCAGATAGGCCAATACTTTCTTATACATTCTTTAAAATGAACTTATACTGAAGTTTTGCATGTGAGGAAGTTAAGGGAAGTTAGGGAAGTTAGAGAAGTTAGAGGGAAGTTAAGGGACAAATGTCCTATGTTTAAGCTAGAAGACTATTGTCTCTTAACTTCCCGAACGACCGTAGGGAGTGATAACTTCTTTAACTTCAATCAATTCCCTCACTTGCGAAACTTGAAACTTACATATAAACTTTATTCTTCATCTGCCTGCAGATGGTCGATATCGAGGATGCGGAGCTCGCAGGCTTTTACTACCAGGCGCGTAGCGTTGATGCCCATGCCGTGGTTGCCATCAGGAAAGAGTTTCTGAACCAGTTCTGCCTGGCGCTTCTCCAGACTCTTTACGCCGAAAGGCATTTCGCGCAGGTTGGTAATCTGCTCCTTGGTATAGCCCAGCGCAAGATGGCGAAGGAAACGCTCATCATACTCATCAATCTCGTAATTCACCAGAGCCTCCTGACGCATCAGCTGGCTGTTTACGCTCCGCTTGAAACGGTCTACTATCTTCTGAAGGATAGGCTGGTTGAACACCAGTTTCTTACCTCCCATGCAGCTCGCCACATCGCCACGCGTAAGGAGTTCGCCACTCTTCAGGATGATGCCGTCGCAGCCCGCATCGAGCACATCTACCCAGAGCTTTTCGTTCAGAATTTCTCCCGTAAAGATGAGCACCTTCACGTTAGGATACTGCTCCTTGGTCTGACGGCAGATTTCTACGCCTACCGTGGTAGAACCGCCCAGACCCAGGTCGAGCAGAACCAGGTCAGGCAACTGCTGCTTGATGAGTTTCCAATAGGCTATTTCGCTCTCGGCAGTACCGATGATTTCAGCCTCGGGAATATCGTTTTTAAAGATTCCCTCTGTGCCCTTCAGTTCCAGGGGCACGTCTTCTACTATGATGACTTTAAAATTTTCCATTGTCTAATATTTTTATTTTCTTATGATTTTAAACTTTCCCATTTGATTCGTGCAGGCAGCAAGGCCTCTATCCTAAGGCAACCTTTTTCGCCCTTACATGCCTTGATACCGCAGCCACGCAGATTGGTTACCTCGCCCAGTTCCCTCACAATCTGCCGGCAAAGCAGATAGCGCAAATCGCCCGTGAGAGGAGTGAAGAGCTGGGCATGGAGCGCCTCGTCGTAGGCCACATCCTGCTGGTCAACCCAATAGCGCACGTAGGCAGAATCCGGAATCTCAGCCGCCCCGGTATGGTAATCATTGGAATTGCCGCGCATCAGAGAAACAAGATAGCGGTTCAGGAAATCATCTGCCTTGATGTTGCCCTCTACCTGCTCCATCGCCTGGGCGCTAAGCAGAGAATAGAGCGATTTATAATAATCTACCAGTTCCTTGAGCGAATCAACATCATCGGGCTGCGAATCGATAAGCTGGCGGATGCGCGAAGGATAATACATCGTTTCGTGCTTGAGCGTAGACAGACAGTTGTCGAGCACGGAATTGGAGATATGTAGCTTATCGTTCTCATATTCAGCACGATGCAGTTCATCGGTCAGCAATTCCAGCTTCAGGGATTCCTGTTCGGCCTCGTCGGTCCGTTTAGCCTTGGTCTGTTCAATCATGGCAAACCGGTAGCTCAGCACGTGGCGGTAATAAATGAGATAATAAGCCAGCGGCAACTGCAGCAGCAACAGGATGAGGAGCACCACAGCCACGGTCTTCGAGTTCTCGCTCTGCTGCATCGTGTGCACATAATTACCGAGCGTATTATCGGCACTTATCTCGCGGAACAGCTGGGTATAAACCTTGTTGTTACTCTGGTAGAGCGACCATTGGTGCAACGCCAGGGCAGCCACGGCACACTCGTTTCTCAGGTCGAGAATAACGTGATAATTGGTAGGCAGCCCCGAGCGAATCCAATAGAGTTCTGCCGCCATTCCCACCTCCGGATGAGCCACCATGAGATACTTTCCGTCGGGATACTTCGAGAGGTAGAACGCGTTGAGATAATAACGCGAAGAATCGGCAAAAGCCAGGGTGCGCTGGTAGGTGCCGTTGATATTGCTGTAATAGGCGCTATCGGCAAAATCGTCGGCACGCTGGAGATTGGCATCTACGTTCGTCTTGAGATGATTGTGGCGTTGGCGGATGCCGTTGGTCTTCTTTGCCTCGCAAGGCTGGACCGATGCCGACAGCAGCACGAAAAGCATGATGATGATGCCCAGCAGCTGATGGGTTCGGCGTGCGATGCCCTTAGGCAGACGGAAACTGAAACGGCTCCCCTCGCCCAACTTGCTTTCTGCCTTGATCTGACAGCCGGCAAAGAGCGAACTTACCTTCTTATATTTCTCGATGATGCCCTTGCAGTTGAGCAGTCCGAAGCCGTGGCCGCCTGTATAGGTCCGGTCGAAGACATGAGCCAGCTGCTCCTCGTCCATACCCTTTCCGGTATCTGAGATGCTGATTTCCACGAAGTCAGAAACCTTGGCGCTAATGGTTACCTTTCCGCCTTCGGGTGTAAACTTGCGGGCATTATCGGCGATGGTATTGATCATGAAGAGCGTAAGGATGCGGTCGGCCTTGACCACGGCATCTGTCGGCTCTACTTCGAGCGTTACGCCCTGCATCTGGAAACTCATCTTGCCCTTGGCTACAATATCGAAGAGCCCCTGGAGCGGGAAACTCTCTATGCGCAGACTGAGCGAGCCCTGGCGCATCTGAATCCACTCCGTAAGCACGTTGTTATACTGGTTTATCTTATCCGTGAGTTCGGCGATATACTGGTAGCGCTCCCGTCGTACCTCGTCGCTTTCGCCCCCTTCTGAGAGTCGGTTTACCTCATGGATCATGCGGTCGATGAAAGGCGTAATGCTGTTTACGAGCGAAATTTTAGCCCGTTGCTCCAGATTGCGTTTCTTGTTTTCTTCGATGTGCAGTCGGGTTACGTTCAGATTATCCTGTACCTCCTCTTGCTCATCTTTTAATTCGTTGATTTTCTTAGTGTTATTCTTGCTCCATTCACGTAAAGGTGCAAGTAGTTCGTCCATCGACTTGTTCTTCATTTTCTTACGTTTCATGAGGTCGAAAACGTAGAGCAGAACCACCACGAGCACAATCATCGCCACCACGGCAGCAATCATCAGGTTGAGCTGCTGGGCGTTCTCGTCGAGCGCCGTAGCACGTGCCTCGAGCTGGCGGTCCTGTCGGGAGTGGTCTTGCAAATCCAGATAGATGTTGCGGTTGTAATCGCTCTGCTGCTTATCGTCGATAGCCGAATAAACCAGACAAAGCTGTTCGCGGATGGACGCCACAAGGTCGGGAGCCTGCTCTATCGCCTTGTTGTCGTTCAGGGCATGGTTCAGACAGGAGAGTGCCGAAGAATAATCATGAATATCCCAGAAACATTCTGCCAGCGTACGGTTGGCTCCGGCGGTTTGATAAACATCTCCGTAGCTCGAAAAGAGGTTGAGGGCACGCTGGGCAAAGTTGCCTGCCAGCAGATTGTTTGGCATCTGCTCGATGTTGAGATACTGGAAGGCCGGCAGGTTGTTGCGGATAAGGAATTCGCTCACCTCCCCTTTTCTGAGGTGCTCGCTAATAGACTGCAGGGCGTTAGCCTGCCAGTAAGGATATGGATTTGCTGCATCGCTAGCCAGCATGTAGCAGCTGATCAGCCGGTCGAATTCCGCCTGATTAATTTCGTTTTCGGTTCCCTTGACGATGGCTCCGCCCGAACCGAAATTATAAAGATAGTTGAGGTATTGTGCCGAATCCTGTTCCAGCTCATCCGGGTCCAGACGGTTCAGTTCCTGAAACATCGGTTCGTCTAAGCCCACATAATAAAAATAGGTGGCGGCAACAATATTGAATTCAGATTTCGCATAAATCACACGTTTGCTTTCCCTCGGGGGCATGGAATTCACCTCTTCGCGAATTCTGCGCAAACGCCTCATCGCCTTTTCGCGATAAGCATAAAAATCTTTGTTGTGCGATTCTCTCTGGCAGAGTCGCATGTTTTGAACATCGGCAATAGCGAGTTCAATCTGATTATCGCTCTCCTCTTCAACCTTCTTCAGCCATCCCTTGGCTCCCTTATAATCCATCTTGGCTATGCATACAAAGGCAAGGTTGTTGTAGGCTTCGGCACGACCAGAAGGATAATCTTCTGAAAGCTTTAAAGCCCTTTCTGCCAGCACTTTAGTGGAATCGAGGTTGCGGTAATGATAAGCATAGGATTGCTCGTTCAGCTCATCAACCCTTGCCTTATTCGCAGGAGAACAAGCTGAAAGAAAAAAAGCCGCCACCACCAGAACTGATGATGGCGACATAAAACAAAATGATTCGAAATTTAGCATCTCGAATGGAAAAATAAAATCTCTTTATTAAGCGCGAGCCTTCGCGATATAACCGAGAGCCTCCTGACACTTGGCTGTGATGGCAGCCCAGTCGCCAGCAGCAACAGTCTCCTTAGGGAAGAGCTTAGAGCCCATACCTACGCAGAGAACGCCAGCCTTGATCCAAGGAGTAAGATTCTCCTCTGTTGGCTCTACAGCACCTGTTACCATGATGTTGCTCCAACGCAAAGGTGCCATAACGTTCTTAACGAATGAAGGACCACCTACGTTACCTGCAGGGAATACCTTTGTTACGTCACAACCTGCAGCCTGAGCATTATTGATTTCAGTTACAGAACCGCAACCTGGTGAATAAGGAACCAGACGACGGTTGCAAACTGGAGCGATATCAGGGTTGAAGTTAGGGCCTACGATGAAGTTAGCGCCGAGCTGGAGATACAGAGAAGCTGTACCAGCATCAACAACTGTACCGGCACCCAGAATCATCTCAGGGCAAGCCTTGTCAGCCCACTTTACCAATTCTCCGAAAATCTCGTGAGCGAAATCACCACGGTTAGTAAACTCGAAAACACGTACGCCACCCTCGTAACAAGCCTTGATGACGTTCTTGCAGATTTCAACATCCTTATTGAAGAAAACAGGTACCATACCAGTCTCTTTCATGGCTGCCATAACCTGCATTTTGCTAAACTTTGCCATTACCTTATTATAATGTTAAATTTTAAATGTTAAATGTTAAATTAGGAAGAGCAAATGATTTTTTCCCTCTTCACTCTTCCCTCTTCACTTAAATTATCTCTGAACGCGACCATTGGCGTTACCGCCAGCCAGGCTCTCTACCTCGTCAGCAGATACCAGGTTGAAGTCGCCAGGGATAGTATGCTTCAAAGCAGAAGCAGCTACCGCAAACTCAAGAGCCTCGCCCTGAGTCTCCTTGGTAAGAAGACCGTGGATCAGACCACCTGAGAAAGAGTCACCACCACCTACGCGGTCGATGATAGGGTTGATGTCGTAGTGCTTGCTCTGATTGAACTCCTTGCCATCATAGATGAGAGCCTTCCAGCCGTTGTGTGTAGCAGAAAGAGACTCGCGGAGAGTAGAAACTACATACTTGAAGCCGAACTCCTTCATCATGCCCTTGAAGATTCCGTAGTAACCCTCAGCATCAGTCTTACCGCCCTCTACGTCAGCATCTGGCTTGAAGCCCAGGCAGAGCTGAGCATCTTCCTCATTACCGATGCAAACATCAACATACTTCATCAGAGGACGCATAACAGAGATAGCCTTCTCAGAAGTCCAGAGCTTCTTGCGGAAGTTGAGGTCAACAGAAACAGTTACGCCGTGACGCTTAGCAGCCTCACAAGCCAACTTAGTAAGCTCAGCAGCCTTGTCGCTAATAGCTGGAGTAATACCGCTCCAATGGAACCACTGGGCACCCTCCATAATCTTATCGAAATCGAAATCAGATGGGTCAGCCTCAGCAATTGCGCTGTGTGCACGGTCGTAGATTACCTTGGATGGGCGCATAGAAGCACCAGTCTCAGCATAGTAGAGACCTACGCGGTCGCCACCACGAGCGATGAACTCTGTGTTAACGCCGTAACGACGGAGACCGTTGACAGCAATCTGACCGATCTCGTGCTTAGGGAGCTTAGATACGAAGTAAGCATCGTGACCATAGTTAGCCACGCTTACAGCTACGTTAGCCTCACCACCACCAGGGATGATACGAAGTGATTCACTCTGAATGAAACGATCATTGCCTTCTGGTGATAAACGAAGCATGATCTCGCCCAATGTTACAATTTTTGCCATGTTTGATAGTTTTAATTTTTTTGTTTTTATTTTGTTTGTTATGAGTAACAAATTAAAATTCCACTTTTTTGTTGAGAAATGAAGTTCAATTATTAGTTGGCGTTCAATTTCGTGGGCAAAAATAACCATAATTTCTCGAATAACGAAATAAAATCGCATTTTTTTTTGTTTTTCGTGCAAAAAAGTTGCTGTGTCTTCGCACAATTCAAAAAATTGTTGTATATTTGCGGCAAAATTCGTACTTGTGGTCGCACACAACAGAATTGCTTAATACTAATTGTGGTCTGTGCACAGCTAGGAAGTACCTGCGACGTTTTATCTATCGTAGCCCCCAGGAGAGGCTCCTTATATAATAAGTACACGCGAGGCAACAAGACCCGTAATGCTAAAAAACAATGGCCGAAAAAATCAGAATCAAGGATATTGCCGAGAGAGCTGGCGTATCCGTTGGAACCGTAGACCGAGTCCTGCACGACCGTCCTAACGTGTCGAAACCTGCACGCGACAAGGTGGAGAAAGCCCTCAAGGAAATGAATTATCAGCCTAATGTGTACGCTAGCGCTCTGGCTTACAACAAATCCTATACCTTCTACCTGCTGATTCCGAAACACGAATCGGAGGCTTACTGGGAGGAGATTGAGGAAGGCGCAAAAAAATGTGAAGATACCCGACGTGACTTCCACATCGACGTAGAGATTCGTTTCTATGAGCGTTCCAACGAGGAATCGTTCCGCGAAGAAGGCAACATGATTCTTGAGGCCAGTCCGGAAGGAGTCATCGTGGTGCCTTCTTCGCTCGATGTAACCCGCGAGTTTACCGAGGCGATGCACCACAAAGGCATCCCATTCATCCTGCTCGACTCCTACATGCCCGATCTCCGTCCGCTCTCTTTCTACGGTCAGGATTCGTTCTGTTCGGGGTTCTTCTCAGCCAAGATGCTGATGATGTTAGCCGCAAAGGAAGATGAAATCATGCTCATGAGGCAAACCAAAGACGGAAGAGTGGTCAGCAAGCAGCAGGACAACCGAGAGGTAGGATTCCGCCATTACATGCACGACCACTTCCCTAACGTGAAGATTACCGTGCTAGACCTGCCGCTGATAGGAACACGTGCAGAATATGCCAAAATGCTGGAGAAGTTCTTTGCCGAGCATCCTAACGTGCACCATTGCATTACCATGACTTCGAAGGCGCATATCGTGGGCGACTTCCTGCTGAAGACCAACCGCCGCTACGTTCAGATCATGGGCTATGATATGGTAGAGAAAAACGCCCGCTGTCTGCGCGAAGGAAGCATCTCCTTCCTCGTCGCCCAGCACGCCTACATGCAGGGCTACTCCTGCGTAGAGACGCTCTTCCAGGCCATCGTGCTGAAGAAGAAAGTTACGCCGGTAAACTATATGCCTATCGAGCTGCTGATGAAGGAAAACGTAGATTTCTATCGCAGAACCCAGCTCTAAGGCTATCGGGCAGAACAGGGCTTCCGCATGGAAGACAATTCATACAGGAACATTATAAATTATAAACAATAAATAAAAGACAGACTACGTATGGAACAATCAAGTTTTATCAAGATTAACCCTGCCGACTCGGTAGTGGTTTGCTTGCGCCCTATGAAGAAGGGTGAAACGATTGAAGTAGATGGCAAGGCCATCACATTATTGCAGGATACTCCTGCAGGACACAAGGTGCTCATCAACGATGCAGCCGAGGGTACAGACATCCTGAAGTATGGCTACCCTATCGGTCACGCAAAGACCGATCTCAAGGCGGGCGAATGGGTAAACGAGAACAACCTCAAGACCAATCTTGCAGGTACACTCGAATATACCTACAACCCGGTAGACGAGCAGCTGAATATCGCTAAGGAAAACCGCACCTTCAAGGGCTACGTTCGCAAGAATGGCGAAGTAGGCGTAAGAAACGAAGTGTGGGTAGTTCCTACCGTGGGCTGCGTTAACGGCGTGGCTGAGAAACTGGTAGAACTCCTCAAGAAAGAAACAGGCTGCGAAGGTATTGACGCCATCCATGCATGGCACCACAACTTCGGTTGCTCACAGCTCTCGGGCGACCATGAGAATACCCGCAAGGTGCTTCGCGATATTTGTCTGCATCCAAACGCAGGTGCCGTGCTCGTTCTCTCGCTCGGCTGCGAGAACAACCAGCCAGATGATTTCATGAAGATGCTCGGCGACTATGATCACGACCGCATCAAACTTCTTGTAACACAGAAGGTTGAAGGCGATGAGCTCGAGGAAGGCATGAAGATTCTGCGCAACCTCTATGCCCAGGCTAAGGAAGACAAGCGCGAGGAAGTTCCGGTAAACAAACTGCGCGTAGGTTTGAAGTGTGGCGGTTCTGACGGCTTCAGCGGAATTACAGCCAACCCATTGGTAGGTGAATTTAGCGACTGGCTCGTAGCTCAGGGCGGCACAAGCATCCTGACAGAGGTGCCGGAAATGTTTGGCGCAGAAACCATTCTGATGAACCGTTGCGAAAATAAGGAACTCTTCGACAAGACCGTTCACCTGATTAACGACTTCAAGGAGTACTTCCTGAGCCATGGTGAACCAGTTGGCGAGAACCCTTCTCCAGGTAACAAGGCAGGTGGTATCTCTACCCTCGAAGATAAGGCTTTGGGTTGCACCCAGAAGTGCGGACGTGCTCCGGTAAGCGGCGTGCTCCAGTATGGCAACCGTCTGGAGACAACCGGTTTGAACCTGCTTTCAGCTCCGGGTAACGACCTTGTAGCAGCCACAGCTCTGGCTTCAGCAGGTTGCCAGCTCGTACTCTTCACCACAGGTCGCGGAACCCCATTCGGAACCTTCGTACCAACGATGAAGATTTCTACCAACAGCAATCTGGCTAAGAACAAGCCAAACTGGATTGACTTCAACGCCGGCGCTCTGGTAGAAGGTGTAGAAATGAAAGACTTGGTAAGCAAGTTTATTGATAAGATTATAGCCGTAGCAAGTGGCGAGGAGGCTCGCAACGAGTACAATGGTTATCGTGAAATCTCCATCTTCAAGAATGGAGTAACTCTGTAATAAGAATAATAAAGAAGTATGAGTAATAAAAAAGGTTTGTTGGCGTTATCGCCATTATTTTTGCTGATAGTCCTCATCGTTGCTTTTACCGCTTATTCGGTAGACAGCAGCCATAAGGACACCAGCCTCTCGCTCACAGTAGCGTTCATGATTTCGAGCATTTATGCCGTGGCTATTTCCGGCGGAATGCCTGTCAGGAAACGAGTGGACACATACAGCAAGGGAGCCGGCGCCAACAACCTGATGCTCATGCTCTGGATTTACGTGCTGGCTGGTTCGTTTGCCGCATCAGCCAAGGCGATGGGAGCCGTTGATGCAACCGTCAACCTGGCGCTCAGCATCCTGCCAGCCAGCATGATTCTGCCAGGACTCTTCCTGGCTGCCTGCTTTATCTCCGTATCTATCGGAACAAGTGTGGGAACCGTTGTGGCTCTGGTTCCGATAGCCGCCGGACTGGCCCACTCGATGGATGCTAACGTAGGCATGATGACCGCCATCATCGTAGGTGGCGCTTATTTCGGCGACAACCTCTCGTTTATCTCCGATACGACCGTCGTTGCTACGCAGACGCAGAACTGCAAGATGAGCGATAAGTTCAAGGTCAACTTCATGATTGTGGGTCCTGCCGCCGTACTCGTCCTCATCGCCTATTCTGTCATGGGAATCGGTCTTCAGGCACCTACCCACATCAACGAGGTAGAATACATGAAAGTATTGCCTTACCTCATCGTCCTCATTACCGCTATTGCCGGCATGAACGTAATGGCTGTTCTCACCCTGGGCACCCTACTCTGTGGCGCCATCGGCATAGGCAGTCATCTTCTGGGCGCATCCGGAAGCTACGACCTCTTTGGCTGGTTTTCGGCCATGGGCAACGGCATTATCGGCATGGGCGAACTCATTATCATCGCCATGATGGCAGGTGGTATGCTCGAAATCATCCGCGAAAACGGCGGAATCGATTTCATCATCAACAAGATTACAGCCCACGTAAACAGTAAGCGTGGAGCCGAACTTTCTATCGCCGCCCTCGTTTCGATGGTGAACATCTGTACAGCCAACAACACGGTAGCGATTCTGACAGTAGGAAATATTTCGAAAAAAATAGGCGACCGGTTTGGCGTAGACAACCGCAAGGCAGCCAGCATTCTCGACACCTTCTCGTGCATGGTTCAGGGACTGATTCCTTATGGCGTGCAGATGCTTCTGGCAGCCGGTCTGGCCAATCTCAGTCCGATGGACATTCTTCCTTATCTCTACTATCCGCTGGCGATAGGTGTGGCAGCCCTGCTGGCCATCCTCCTGCGCTATCCTAGGAGATATAGTTAGGAAGACTTCTCAAAACAGAGGATGGTTTCCTTCTGCGTTAGAGATTTCTTGACAGGAATACTTTATTATTGACTATTATTTTAAGAACAAGGCTTATGAATTTTCTTCAGCGCAACCTTTTTACTAAGCTCCGTGCCGACAACTTCGGCATTAAGGAAGAAATGGAACCGATGACTACCTTTAAGAAGAAAAAGATAGCTCAGATGCTCAAGAACGTGAATGATGTTCCTGCAGGAGAGGTGAAGATGAACAACAGTTTTCTGAACCGCCGACTCAGCAAGATACAGGAAGACGAACGCCACGCCATCGATACTTCTATCGAGACCATTTATCTGCTGCGCATTATCGTGGCAAACGTAAATGGAATGCTGGCTAACGGCATCAATCTCAGAGGAATCATCCAGCTGGGAGACTATCTGAGAACCCGAGGCGACAAGGTAGATTTCGTAAAACTGGAGAAGTGGCTCGCCAAGCTCCGTATCCAAAGAATCGCCCAGTTGGAAGGAAGCGTGCTCATCACCTTCTTCGATTTCGAACAGGACGAAATCCCTTTCGTTCATCACATAGAAAGAGGTGCCTACAAGCTGACGCTCCGTTCGCTCTACTATAACATCATGGACCAGCAGGCCATCCAGTTTGAGCAGACCAGTAGCGGCTTTGTACGCACCACGGGGGGAACCATGCGCAAGAATCTGCGCCGCAGCATGCGCTATCTGCAATATGCTCCGATAGAAACCATGAGCAATTTCATGAACAATTTCTTCCGTTCATTATCTGAGATAGAGGAGTAAATTTCAGAAAGATTTGAAGAATGTTTCCGAAGGAAAGAGGCTTGTTTCTGGAATGATTGAAGGGGCTAATCAGGGATTCTTCAGGGCGAAGAGTAAAATATCTATAAAATTAATCTCTTAGTAGTACGATTTTCATCTGATTTTCGTATCTTTGCATCTATGAAAAAGTTATTTATCTCTATTATAGCATCCATTATTGCCTTGGGCGCCCATGCCCAGGTGCAATGCGAAGACACTTGTCAGCACGTTCACGGCATCGACTTGAGTCATTATCAGGGCAACGTGTTCTGGGAAACCGTGGGTGACAACTCTAAGATGGCTTACGTTTATCTGAAAGCTACCGAGGGAGGAACCAACATCGACAGCAAATACAAGCAGAATATCGACCTGGCTCATCGCTACGGAATGAAAGTGGGTTCTTATCATTTCTACAGAGCCCGTATCCCGCAGCAGACGCAGCTGGAAAACTTCATGGCCCAATGCCGTCCGGGAGATCAGGACCTTCTGCCGATGATTGACGTGGAGACGAAAAGCGGCATGAATACAGAAGAATTCTGCGATTCGCTTTTCAAGTTTCTTCATCTTGTAGAAAAAGCATACAAGCAAAAGCCCCTCATCTATACGGGAGCCAATTTCTATGATAACTATCTGCTGGGCAAACTCGACAGCTACAAGCTGATGATTGCCCAGTATACGAAGCGCATACCTGTGCTGCGCGATGGTAGGGATTTCGAAATGTGGCAATATACGGGTAAGGGCAGGCTCAACGGAATAAACGGCTATGTTGACAAAAGCCGTTTTATGGGGCGCCATCGCCTGAGGGAAATCAGATTCAGACACAGATAAGGACTTTGAACTTTGAATATGGAACTTTGAACTTTATGATTAGCTTCGTGGTTTGGGTTCTATTGGTCAGAAATATCAATATTATTAAGTAAATCAATAAACATAAAATAGAATTATGGCAATTATCAAATGTCCGGAATGCGGACGCCAAATTAGCGATAAAGCACCTACCTGCCCTAGTTGCGGAGTAGAAATAGCAGGCAAAATTACCAAATGCCCAAATTGCGGCGAGGTTTATTTCAGCAATCTGGAAATGTGTCCAAACTGCCACGAACTGAATCCTTCGCTCACAAGAATGACTCCTCAGGCAGGAATGAACCAGCAGGTTCCTGCAAACCAGGCTCCTTCTATGGCTCAGCAGCAAGAAACAGAAAATGCAGACAAGCAGAATGCTATCAGACAAGAGGAAATGCGCCGTCAGGAAATGCTCAGACAGCAGACCCGTCCTCAAGCGCCTGTCAGAACAGCAACCCCTCCTACTCCTCCTGTTCCACCGGTTCGCCCACAGCAGACCCATTCCCAGAACGGCGGAAACGGAGAAGGAACCCAGGAAAAGAAAAAGAGCAACCGTGGCGTTATCATCATCTCGCTTATTTTCGCCTTCCTCGTTTGTGGCATCTTCTATTATTTCTACGATAGTGCCAATAAGAATAAGGAACTGGAAGCTTACGAGTATGCCATGCAGAGTAGCGACCCGATGGTTCTGCAGAGTTACCTCGATACTTACAAGGATGCTGACGAGGCGCATCGTGATTCCATCATGGCTCACCTTGAACTCCTGAAGCAGACTGATCAGGACTGGACCAACGCCGTAGTTAGCGGTTCGAAAGAGGCCCTGCAGGCTTATCTCGACAAATACCCAAACAGTCCGCACAAGCAGGAGGTTCTGAACAAGATAGATTCCATCGACTGGAATGTAGCCAAGAATGCTGATAATGTGGAAGCTTATCAGGCTTATCTCGCCGCTCATGCTGACGGTTCACATATCGAAGAGGCTGAGAATGCGATGAAGAAAGCCAAGAGCAGAGATTTGCAGCCAGAAGAGAAAGACATGATAAGCAGTCTGTTCCGCCATTTCTTCCAGAGCATCAATACCCGCGACGCAGATGGTTTGCAGGCTTCATGCGAAGATATTCTCTCTTCTCTCCTGGGCAAGAATTCAGCTACCAAGGCAGATGTTGTTACCTTTATGAATAAGCTTTATAAGGATGACGTGACCAACCTGAACTGGTTCCTTACCAACGATTACCAGATCAAGAAGCGCGAGGTGGGTGACGAAGATTATGAATATCAGGTTCAGTTCTCAGCCCGTGAGGAAGTTCAACTTACCGACGGCACGAAGAAAACCAACCATTTCAAAATCAACGCAACCGTATCGCCAGACGGCAAGGTTTCTGCGTTCAACATGTCGAAGATTAATGCAGCAGAATAATAAATAAAGACTCATCTGAGACGAAGCGATTTTAATTTCAGAGAATCGTTTAAAGATAAATAGAAAAAAATGCCCTGCAAGAACAGGAACTTCATTTCTGAATGTTCCCTTCTTGCAGGGCGTTTCTTTTTTGCTTTCATGTTTCGGGAAAGTTCTCATGTCCGAGAACCTGTTCCCTTCCTACAGAAACTACTTTGCATCCTTCATCTGACGGAGCAAATCTTTCTGCTTTTCATTCAACCCGGTTGGCAACTTCACGTTAAAAGTAATCATCAGGTCGCCAAAGGTTCCATCACCTCGGTCGTATCCTTTTCCGCGAACACGAACCTTCGTACCATTCTGCGTTTCCGGTTTAATCTTCAGTTTGATTTTAGAACCATTACTCAATTTAATGATTCCTTCACCTCCCAACAGAGCCGTGTAAAGGTCGATGTTCACATTCATGTTCATTTCGCCGTTATTGGCACGGGCATTCTGGCCGCAACCGCCGCCACAACCGCCAGTACCAAAATCAGCACCAGCTCCATAGCCAGCCCCATTAAAGCCACCAAAGTTGCCAGAACCGAATCCACCTGCCGACTGCTGACTTCTGCCACGGCCTCCGAAGAGATTTTCGAAGAAGCTGGAGAAGCCTCCACCTCCGCCAAACTGGCTGAAGTCGAAACCTTCGAATGGATTTCCACCTGCTCCACCATAGCTTCCGGAACCGCCTGCTCCACCAGCTCCGCCGAAACCTCCGAATGCATCAGCATTCTTCCATTGTTCGCCATACTGGTCGTATTTAGCACGCTTATCTGGGTCAGAAATCACCTCATACGCCTCGTTTAGCGCCTGGAACTTAGCCTTCGCCTTCGGGTCGTTAGGGTGCAAATCTGGGTGAAACTGTTTTGCACGTTTACGATACGCAGCTCTCACATCCTTCTGTGGAATGTTCTTGTCTACGCCGAGAATCTTGTAATAATCAACAAATGCCATATTATAAAACCTCCTATTTTTTTGTTTTTAAAAAATATCCTACAAAAAGTATGCCTATTTAAGTTCTTTTTTGTACTTTTGCAGAGAAAATAGGAAACAGAGCTCATCTGATGGGCTTTCATTACTCAAAAGTAATACATTAATTAATATGAAACAATTATTTGCGGCGCTTCTTCTGGCGCTAACATTCAATTCACAAGCGATGGCACAACAACGTACCGTAAAACTGAGAGTGATAGAGACAAGCGATGTGCACGGCTCTTTTTTCCCTTACGATTTCATCAACCGTAAGCCAAAAGCAGGAACCTTGGCGCGCGTTTCTTCCTACGTCAACAATTTGCGTAAAGACTACAAGGATAACCTCATCCTCTTGGAAAATGGCGACATCCTGCAGGGCCAGCCTACCTGCTATTATTATAATTATGTAAACACAGAGGCAAGAAACGTGTCTGCCGATGTGGTAAACTACATGAAGTATGATGCGCAAGTATTTGGAAATCATGATATTGAGACGGGTCATCCGGTTTACGACAAATGGATAAAAGAACTCAACTGCCCAGTTCTTGGTTCCAACATCATCAGCACTTCTACAGGCGAGCCTTATGTCAAGCCTTACCTTATCCTGAACCGCGAAGGCGTAAAGGTGGCTGTCTTGGGAATGATTACTCCTGCCATTCCAAACTGGCTCACGGAGAATCTCTGGAGCGGACTGAAATTTGAGAATATGGTAACAAACGCCCGCAAATGGGTGAAATATCTTCAGGAAAATGAGAAACCGGATGTCATCATCGGCCTCTTCCATAGCGGAAAAGACGGAGGCATTCAGACTGCAGAGTATGATGAAGACGCCTCTATCAAGGTGGCAAAAGAAGTGCCGGGCTTCGACCTGATTCTCTTCGGTCACGACCATACGCGCGACAACGAAACCATTACCAACGCAGACGGAAAGCAGGTGGTTTGTCTGGACCCTGCCAACAACGCCATTAGCGTGGCAGATGCTGAAATAACCCTCACCCTCAACAAGAAGAAGGTGAACGGGAAGAAGCAACTGATGGTTACTGACAAGAAAGTGACAGGCAAGATTGTAGATGTGACAGATTGTCCTATCGACGAGGATTTCATGAAGGCATTCGAGCCTCAGATTGCGGAAGTAAAGAAATATGTGGGCAAGCAGATAGGCAACTTTAAAAATACCATCTACAGCCGCGACCAGTTCTTCGGTAATTCTGCCTTCAACGATTTCATCCTCAACCTCCAGTTGCAGATTACAAATGCCGACATTTCGTTCAACGCTCCCCTTCAGTTCAACTCGGTTCTCAACGCCGGTCCAATCTGTGTGAGCGACATGTTCAATCTCTATAAATATGAGAATCAGCTCTACGTAATGCGCATGACGGGCGAAGAAATCAGAAAGCATCTGGAAATGAGTTACGACCTCTGGGTGAACACCATGAAGAGCCCGGACGACCATCTCCTGCTGCTCGATGAGAAGACCGCTGGCGACCAGCAACGCCTCGGTTTCAAGAATCTCTCGTTCAACTTTGATAGTGCTGCGGGAATCGATTACGAAGTTGACGTAACCAAGCCAGATGGCGAGAAGGTGAAGATTCTGCGCATGAGCAACGGCGAACCTTTCGATGAGAAGAAATGGTACAAGGTAGCCGTTAACAGCTATCGTGGAAATGGCGGCGGCGAACTCCTTACCAAGGGTGCCGGAATCCCGAAAGACAGTCTTGAAAGCCGAATCATCTATCGCAGCAAGCGCGACCAGCGCTACTATCTGATGGAAGAAATTGAAAAGATGGGAACGGTTGATGCAAAACCAAACAACAACTGGAAGTTTGTGCCGGAAGCATGGACCAAGCCAGCTGCCCAGCGCGATTTTGAATTGCTGTTCGGTAAGAAGGAATAGCTCCTTGAAACGCTTCTAGAAAAGCATATTATAAAGCTCAAAGTACAAAAGCAAATAAGTTCAAAATAAAGAATGAAGTATTGGTTTATATTTTGCAAGACTGATCTCTTGCTCGAAAAGAAAGAAGACGGAACCTATACGATTCCTTGTTCAGAAGAGAGTCCAATCCCAACAAAGCCTTGGACTCACATTCTCAACATTACCACGATGGAAGACGGAACAGAGGTAAAGACCTTCACCATTCCTGAGCCCGTTACCGGCAATCCGAAGTACGAAATGTGCGGCTTGCGCCCTAGTTTCTACAAACTCTCTCCTGCCCTTTACCAGAAAGCAGGAAAGTGTCAGGAACTCAACTATTGGGACATGAATACCCAATTCTGCGGCGTTTGCGGAGCTCCGATGAAAATGGCAACCGACATCAGTAAGAAATGTACAGAATGCGGCAAACAGGTCTGGCCTTCGCTTGCCACAGCCATCATCGTTCTGATTAAGAAAGATGATCAGGTCTTGCTGGTACACGCTCGCAATTTCAAGGGAAATTTCGACAGTCTCGTGGCTGGTTTCGTAGAGACTGGCGAGAATCTGGAAGAGGCGGTTCATCGTGAAGTAATGGAAGAAACCGGTCTGACTATCAAGAACTTGAAATATTTCGGCTCCCAGCCTTGGCCTTATCCGAGCGGTCTGATGATTGGCTTCTCGGCAGAATACGTAGATGGAGAAATTCATCTTCAGAAAGAAGAACTCTCTCGTGGTAAATGGTTCACGAAAGAGAATCTCCCTATTCTCCCAGAGAAACTTTCCATCGCCCGAAAACTCATCGACGCCTGGCTGGCGGACAAACTCTAATAATGAGGACAAACTCTAAAAGTGAGGATAAACTCTAAAAAATGATGAAAGAGAAACTTTGGAATGCAAACTACATCAAGGTGATGACTACCAACTTTCTGTTGTATTTCGCCTTCTATCTGCTCACACCTTTGCTCCCTCTCTATCTGAGCGAAAATTTTGGAGCCACGAAAGATGTGATTGGAATTGTGCTGAGCGGCTATACGGTTGCCGCCCTCATCATTCGTCCGTTCAGCGGATATGTGGTTGACAGCTTTTCGCGCAAGAAGGTTCTGATGGTCTGTCTCACGGCCTTCGCCATCTTCTTTGCCGGCTATATTGCAGCCAGCACCATCCTGATGTTTGCCATCTGCAGAACCCTGCACGGAGGTCCGTTCGGAGCCGTAACGGTTGCCAACAGCACCTGCGCCATCGACGTTCTTCCGGCAAGTAGGAGAAATGAAGGAATCGGACTCTACGGACTGAGCAACAATTTTGCCATGGCAATTGCTCCATCCATCGGAATCTATCTCCATAATGCGGTAGACAGTTACATGATTCTCTTCTGGATAGCTTTCATCGTGGCGATTGCCTCAGTTGTGATTGCAGGAACCATCCGCCTTCCCGAAAAGGAAATCGTTAAGAACAAGGAGAAGCTTTCTCTCGACCGCTTCTTCCTGACGCGTGCCTGGCTCCTTGCCATCAACATCGCCATGTTCGGTTTCTGCTGGGGCGTTCTGAGCAATTATCTCGCAATCTACAGCAAGGAGGAACTCGGAATTACGGGCGGAACGGGCACTTATTTCGCCCTTCTTTCCATGGGTCTGTTCCTGTCAAGACTGCAGGGAAGAAAAGCTTTGAGCCAGGGCAAACTTACCCAGAATGCGGCCGAAGGAATGCTGCTTTCGCTTGTTGGTTTCATCATCTTTGTTGCCGTCAAGCACCCGGTAGCCTATTATCTTTCGGCTTGTCTTATCGGCCTGGGCAACGGTCATCTTTACCCAGCCTTTCTCAACATGTTTATTAATGTGGCTCGTCACGACCAGCGTGGAACGGCAAACAGCAGCATTCTTACAGGTTGGGATTTGGGCTTCGGAATCGGCTGTCTGCTAGGTGGAGTTGTGGCAGAACATTTCGGTTACAACGGAACATTCTGGATGGTTGCGATAGAAAATGCAGCTTCAGTTCTCCTCTTCTTTGCTGCCTCAAAACAATTCTTTGAGAAGAGACGGAGAGAATAAAAGTTGTTGACAAAAGAATAAATAAGACTATCCTCAATAGGTAATCATAAAGAAAACAGAAGATAGGATTAAGAAAAAAATTAATTGAACAAAAAAGAGCACTTCATCCGAGACAGAAGAAAGTCTCAGGCGAAGTGCTCTTGTTTTTATCTTACTTTTCTATATTAGAAAGGAAGATCATCTGCGCTACCACCCTCAGCTGCAGGAGCTGCAGGCTGAACTGGAGGGAATGCTGCAGTTGCACCATTAGCAGGAGCTGCTGGCTGAGCAGGAGCTACAGGAGCACCTACAGGAGGAAACGCACCTGGCTGCATTCCACCCATAGCACCAGCTACGGCGTTAGGATCAACACGCTGGATGTTCCAGGCGCGGATGCTATTGAACCAACGGCCCTGATACTCGTGAGCATCGATGTCGAAAGAAACCAGAAGTTCCTCACCACTCTGAATATTGAACTGAGCCAGACGGTCTGCTCCGAAAACATCAAAGCACAATTTCTTTGGATACTGCTCATGAGTTTCAATTACGAACGACTGAGCTTTCCACTCTCCTCTTGCAGAGACGCCGCTTCTTTCAGGCAAAACGGCAATAACCTTTCCTTGTAATTCCATATGATAATATTTAAAGTTTTTCCTTTGTTTAAAGGGTGTTTTTTTCTTTCAGACTGCGAAATTACTAAAAATAGTTCAAAAACTAGAACTTTTCTCCAATTATTTTTGCTTATCAGCGATATTTTTTGTATTTTTGTGCTCAATTAGGTGATATTGCCTAATTAAATTAAGGTGAAACAGAAAACAAAATAAAATTTAAATAAAATACTCATGAGATTTACAGTATCAAGTTCTGCATTGAGCAGCAAGCTCAACATGCTCGCAAAAGTGATTGGAAGCAAGAATTCGTTGCCAATCCTCGATTGTTTCCTTTTCCAAGTTGCTAACGGTGAAATGAGCATCACGGCTAGCGATAGTGATAATGTCATCAAGAGTACACTCGCTCTTACCGACCACGATGGAGAAGGTGAGTTTTGTGTGCCTAACCGCGTAATCCTCGATGCGTTGAAGGAACTGCCTGAGCAGCCTCTTCACTTCGATGTGGATGCTGCCGGAGAAGCCGTTGCCATCAAGATTGTTTACCAAAACGGTCTTTACAACTTCACAGGTCAGAGCGCAGAGGAATATCCTCGCACACAGAGTATGAACGATGCTTGCACCACCGTTTCTTTGCCTACAGAAATGCTGATCAACAACATTTCACGCTCGCTCTTCGCTACAGCCAACGATGAGTTGCGCCCTGTCATGAACGGTATTTACTTCGACCTGACAGCAGATGCTCTCGCTATCGTAGCAAGCGATGGTCACAAGCTGGTTCGCAGCAAGAACTTCACTATCAAGAGCGAATCTCCTTCAGCATTCAACTTGCCTAAGAAGCCAGCTTCTCTGCTGAAGAACATTCTGAGCAAGGACGGCGACGACGCAATCATCAAGTTTGATGACCGAAGCGCAGAAATCCAGTTTACTGACGGCGTTATGAGATGCAGACTGATTGATGGCCGCTACCCTAACTACAACTCTGTTATTCCAAACAACCCTAACGAGGTTACAGTAGACCGCAGAGGCTTGCAGAGTGCTTTGCGCCGCGTATTGCCATTTGCAAGCGAGAGCAGCCAGCTCATCCGTTTCCACATCGAGTCAGGCCGTTTCGAGGTTTCTTCTGAGGATATTGACTTCTCAACATCTGCAAAGGAACAGTTGTCTTGCGAATACAACGGCTCTCCTATCAGCATCGGCTTCAAGGGAAGCAGTCTGATGGAAATCCTGAGCAATCTCACCAGCGACAACATCATCATCCAGCTGGCAGACCCAAGCCGTGCCGGAATCATCGTACCAGCAGAACAGCCTGAGAACGAAGATATTCTGATGCTCATCATGCCTATGCTCCTTAACGACTAAAGGAGCACGGGCTTTCTCTGAAACAACAAAAAGAAAAGTATTTCTACAAAAATGAAACTCAATTTAACAAAGCCTCTGATCGTGTTCGACCTGGAGACAACGGGTCTTGACATGATCAAGGATCGTATTATACAGATTTCTTACATCAAGGTAATGCCTGATGGAACTGAAGACCGCAAGAACCTCTACGTAAATCCTTGCAAGGAGATTCCTGCCGAAGTAGTTGCCCTTACAGGCATCAGCAACGAAGATGTAAAAGATGCGCCAACCTTCAAGCAGCTGGCTGCCACATTAGAGAAGGAATTTACAGGTTGCGATTTCGCAGGCTACAATTCCAACCACTTCGATGTACCGATGCTCGCAGAAGAATTCCTGCGTGCTGGAATCGACTTCGATTTTAACAAGTGCCGTCTCATCGATGCGCAGACTATCTTCATGAAGATGGAACGCCGTAACCTGGCTGCTGCCTACAAGTTCTATTGCGGCAGAAAGATGGAGGAAGATTTCGAAGCTCATCGTGCAGATCAGGATACAGAGGCTACTTACCGCGTGCTCATGGGCGAGCTCGACAAGTATGCTCCAGGCGTGCAGGATGAACCTGAGCGCGTGCTCAACAACAACATGGATGAACTTGCCGATTTCTCTAAGCAGAAGGATAATGTAGATTTCGCCGGACGCATCGTTTGGGAAGAGGTAAAAGACGCCCAGGGCAACGTTGTAAACGATGAGAACGGAAATCCTTTGAAGCACGAAGTATTCAACTTCGGCAAATACAAAGGATGGGATGTGGCTGAGATTCTGACCAAAGATCCGGGTTATTTTACATGGGTCTTGGGAAGCGATTTCACCAACAATACCAAGCAGGTACTTACCCGCATCCGCCTTCGTGAATTCAACAAGAGAATGGGAAAATAATTGTTACCGGACTTTCGCAAGCAGTTGAAGAACAAACCTTGCGAAATTCGGATTTATTTCTTAACAGTTAGAAAAATTCATGTTAAAAGGAAAGAAAATCGTATTGGGCATTACGGGCTCTATTGCAGCCTACAAGTCTTGCCTCATCATACGAGGTCTCATCAAGCGCGGAGCCGAAGTGCAGGTGGTCATTACGCCTGCAGGAAAGGAGTTTATCACTCCCATCACCCTTTCGGCTCTTACGCATAAGCCTGTGGTAAGCGAATTCTTCTCGCAGCGCGATGGAACCTGGAATTCGCACGTAGACTTAGGTCTGTGGGCCGACGCCATGCTCATCGCTCCTTGCACAGCCTCTACCATGGGAAAGATGGCTCACGGAATTGCTGACAACATGCTCATCACAACCTATCTGTCGATGAAAGCGCCTGTTTTCATCGCTCCAGCCATGGACCTCGACATGTATAAGCATCCTTCTACCCAAGCCAACATGAAAACACTTCTGGGCTATGGAAATCACATCATAGAACCCGAAGTGGGATTCCTGGCAAGCGGACTGGAAGGAAAGGGACGCATGGAAGAACCTGATATTATCGTAGAATGCCTTGACAGATTCTTCGATGAACAGGCTCAGCAGAATGCAGAGACCGATGAAGCTGCATCAGAAAACTGCAAAGAAAAAGAAAGCGAAAAGCTCGATTTGAAAGGCAAGAAGATCATGATTACAGCCGGACCAACTTACGAAAAGATTGACCCGGTACGTTTCATCGGCAATTATTCTTCCGGCAAAATGGGCTTTGCCCTTGCTGAAGAGTGCTGCCGTCGTGGTGCTGAGGTTACGCTGGTTGCAGGTCCGGTTTCGCTCAGCTGTTCCGAAGCCATTCATCGCATCGATGTAGAAAGTTGCGAGGAAATGTACCAGGCTGCCACACAAGCCTTCGCCTCAACCGATGCTGCCATTCTCTGTGCTGCTGTTGCTGATTTCAAACCAAGCGAGATTGCAGACAGGAAAATCAAGCGCGAGAAAGATGATTTGGAACTCCGCCTCGTACCTACTCACGATATTGCCGCAGCCCTTGGCAAGATGAAACAAAAACATCAGCGAATTGTGGCTTTTGCCCTGGAAACCAACGACGAAGAGGCTAATGCACAGAAAAAGCGCAAAAAGAAAAACGCCGATTTCATCGTGCTTAACTCAACTCGCAATCCGGGAACCACATTCCGTACTGATGACAACCAGATAACGATTATTTCTGAAGAGGGTAAGAAAGAATATGAGAAGAAACCGAAAACTGAAGTGGCTCGCGACATTATCAACGAGCTGGCTCATCTCTTGTAGTCCCATCACATCAGCCGCTCAGGAGTTGCAGGCTAAGATTACCATCAACCATGCACAGATTCAGGGCACGGAAAAACGGGTATTCGATAATCTGCAGCAAACTCTTGAGCAGTTTGTGAACGACAGGCAATGGACGAATCTTCAATTCAGGAAGAACGAGCGCATCGTGTGCAACTTCAATATCACGGTAAGCAAGTATGATAAAGACCAGAATATCTTTACCTGCAAGGCGCTCATCCAGGCCAACCGTCCCGTCTACAATTCAGCCTATACGTCCACCTTATATAATAATGTGGATGAAAACTTCACGTTCAAGTTTGCCGAGTTCGATCAGCTGGAGTTTACCGAAGAGCGGATTGACAACCAGCTAACGGCTCTGCTCGCCTACTATGCTTACCTCATCATCGGTTTAGATCTTGACAGTTTTGCGCCTAAAGGTGGTGAAGACATTCTGCAACGTTGCATGAACCTCACCAACAACGCCCAGAATCTTGATTTTCCGGGCTGGAAAGCGTTTAGTGACAACAGAAACCGGTTCGCCATCATTTCCGATTATCTCGACGGAGCCATGGAACCTTTCAGAATGCTGCAATACAACTATTACAGAAAAGGGCTCGATGAAATGGCGAATAATGTGGAACGAGGCAGAACTGAAATCACCAACACCCTGCTCCAGGATCTGAAGAAGGCACGTACGGACAGACCGCTCAGTCTGCTGCCACAAATCTGGACCGACTATAAGAAGGACGAGCTTGCTAACATCTATCAGAAACATGGTACTCAGAAAGAGAAAGAAAGCATTTATGAGCTGCTCTTCTCCATCAATCCTTCTCAAAACTCATATTGGGACAAAATCAAGGAATAAGGCTACATACAGAATGAGTCGAGGCAACTTCTCGGATGATAAAGCAAAGATTCTTCCTAGGTAGGTTAAGTTCCTTTAAAACAATAAGATAAGAAAATATGCTCAAGCAATTATACATCAAGAATTTCACGTTGATTGACGAGTTGGACATACCTCTTTATCCAGGATTCTCAGTCATCACGGGCGAGACGGGTGCCGGAAAGAGCATCATTCTCGGAGCCATCGGATTGCTCCTGGGCAACCGTGCTGACAGCAAGGCCATCAAGGCAGGAAGAGACCGATGCGTGATTGAAGCCCACTTCGACCTGTCAAAATACGGAATGCAGGATTTCTTCGATGCTAACGATATTGATTATGATGCAGAAGACACCATCATCCGCCGCGAACTGACAGCTGCCGGAAAGAGCCGTGCCTTCATCAACGACACGCCCGTCCCCCTGAGCAAGATGAGAGAACTGGGCGAACAGCTCGTCGATATTCATTCGCAGCATCAGAACCTCCTACTGCAGAAGGAAGACTTCCAGCTCAGCGTGGTCGACATTATTGCCCACGATGAAAAGCAGAAGAAGGCTTATCTTGCCGAATACAAGAACTATAAAAAGGCTAAGCAGCAGCTGGAAGACCTGAAAGCAGAAATCGCAAAGAACAGGGAGAACGAGGAATTCATGCGCTTCCAGTTTAAGGAACTGGATGATGCAAACCTGCAGGAAGGCGAACTTGAGCAACTGGAACAGGAAGCAGAAACCCTGAGCCATTCTGAAGACATCAAGACTGCGCTCTATGAAGCAGATAATGCACTCTCGGGCGAAGACGGCAGTATTCTCGACAAACTGAAAAATGCAGCCCAGCAGATTGACAACATCAAGGAGGTTTATCCGGATGTGAAAGAGGTGGCTGAGCGAATGCAGAGCAGCTATATAGAACTCAAGGATATTGCCCAGGAAATAAGCGGAAGCGTTGACAATATAGAGTTCGACCCGAACCGGCTTGAAACCATCAATTCCCGGCTTGACCAGCTCTACTCGCTCCAGCAGAAATTCCATGTGGAAAATGTAGAGGAACTCATCGCCACTCGCGAGCGAATCAACGAACAGTTGCAGCACATAGATAATGGAGATGAAGACATAGAAGAGCTGGAAAAGCAAGTTGCCCTTCTGCTTGCCAAGGCTGAAAAGCTGGCTGGTGATCTGACTGCCATCCGAACGAAATCGGCTAGAAAGATAGAAGAAGAAATGAAGAAACGTCTCATTCCTCTGGGGATTCCAAACGTCCGCTTCGAAATTTCATTCTCCGCCAAGCCGCTCAGTTCTGATGGTGTTGACAAGGTCAATTTCCTGTTCAGCGCCAACAAGAGCACGCTTCTTCAGCCGGTGAGTCAGGTTGCTTCCGGTGGAGAAATCGCCCGCGTCATGCTTTCTCTGAAGGCCATGATCAGCGGCGCCGTAAAACTGCCAACCATCATCTTCGATGAAATCGACACGGGAGTAAGCGGTAAGATTGCTGAAAAGATGGCGGAAATCATGACAGAGATGGGCAACCTGAACCGTCAGGTTATTTCCATCACCCACCTGCCTCAGATTGCTTCCATGGGAACCCATCATTACAAGGTTCTGAAAGAAGAAACCGAAGAGGGAACTCTTTCTCACATGAAGGAACTCAACGAGCAGCAGCGTATAGAAGAAATCGCCCAGATGCTCAGCGGAAGCGACATTACGCCTGCTGCCCTGGCAAATGCTAAGGAGTTGCTCAATAAACACAAGCAACACAAATAAGATTATGAAAAAAATAAATATGATCATGATGGGACTGATGCTCGGAGCATCGTCCCTCTATGCCCAGCCGGGTTCGGTCCAGAAACTGGCTAAAAGCGTTTTCACCTTGACTACTTTCAATCAGAAAGGCGACATTATCGCCTCTACCCAAGGTGTTTTTATCGATAACAAGGGAACGGCTATCAGCACCTTCAAACCATTTGTCGGAGCTGTAAAGGCAAGCGTTGTTGACGCCTCCGGCAAATCGATTCCTGTTGAGGCCATCATGGGAGCCGACGAGCTCTACGATGTGGCTAAATTCCGCATCAACGCCTCTACAGTTGCTGCCCCTATCGCAACCAAGGAATCGGCTGCTGGCGACAAGGTCTGGCTGGTTCCTTATTCTATCAAGAAGCCGGCTTACCAGCAGGAGGACATCAGCAGCGTAGAGAAGTTCAAGACTACGTACAACTATTACATCTTCTCAAATAGTGCTCCCGAAAATGCAGTAGGTTGTCCGTTTGCCAACAAGAACGGCCAGGTCATCGGTCTGATGCACAGCAATGGTCAGGTAACTGCCATCGACGCCAACTACGCCAAGCAGCTGAAGGTAACCGGTCTTTCGAGTCTTGACGCAGCCCTTCGCCAAACCACCATCCGTACAGCTCTTCCTGATACAGAGAACGAAGCGATGACAATGATGACTCTGAAGAAGGGCCAGACTACAGCTGATGAGTATGCGAAATATAGCGATGAGTTTATCAGCAAATTCCCTACTTCAGCCTTCGGTTACAAGGAGAAAGCCACTTATCTGACGGATAAGGCCGAATATGATGCAGCTGCCAAACTGATGGAAGAAAGCATTAAGAAATCGGCTGCCAAGGATGAGGCTCATTCCAACTATGCCGACCTGATTTATCAGAAGATTATTTACAAGGGCGATTCTGTTTATAAGGACTGGACGCTTGATAAGGCCATAGCTGAGGCTCAGAAGGCATACGAAATCAAGGCTCAGCCTATTTACCGCCATCAGGAAGCGCAGATTAATTTTGTAAAAGGTGAGTATCAGAAAGCTTACGATACTTTCATGGATTTGACCAATACTTCACTTCTCAGCGGCGAACTCTATTTTGAGGCTGCCCAGGCTAAGAAGAATCTCAAGGCTCCAGCCAAGGAGATTGAGGTTTTGCTCGATAGTGCGGTAAGCGTTGGAAGCAAGACCGGAATGGTTGCGAATTATTATCTGGCACGTGGAGAATTTCTGAAGGAGCAGGGTGAATTCCGCCGCGCTATTCAGGATTATAATATGTACGATTCCATTGCCCGTCCTGTTTCGCCAGCCTTCTTCTACACCCGTTACCAATGCGAAACCAAGTTGCGCATGTGGCAGCCAGCCCTGCTTGATATTGCCCGCACCTGTTACCTGGCTCCTAAAGAGCCTACATATTTTGCAGAATGGGCAAGTCTCGACTTGCGTGTAAAGCGTTATGATGAAGGAATCAGCGCAGCCACCCATTGCATAGAGTTGGCTCCTGAATATGCTGACGGCTACCTTCTCTTAGGTCTGCTCCAGAAGGAGAAAGGAAATAAGGAAGAGGCCATCAAGAACCTGAAGAAAGCCCAGGAGCTCGGCGATTCCCGCGCTGGAGAATATCTCAAGAAAATGAAGTAATAATTTTAGTAATAAGTAAGAAAGTCCGTAGGCATTTTAACAGAACGCTTACGGACTTTCTTTTACATTTTAGTCATGTGGTAACCCAGCATTTTTAGCTC
The DNA here is from genome assembly GCF_977051555.1 of Segatella sp. Lineage (NCBI taxonomy): Bacteria > Pseudomonadati > Bacteroidota > Bacteroidia > Bacteroidales > Prevotellaceae > Segatella > Segatella sp. The sequence goes on along the minus strand of NZ_CDRSSE010000015.1, from coordinate 10,285 downwards.
TACGGCTATTCCCATGAGGAACATCTGGTGAAGGGCGGCAACGAAACCCCGGAAGGCTTCCTCGCTTCCAGGCTGCAGATTCAGATGAATCAACTTGCTGTAAGAGCGCGAAGCACATTCTGCCACTACATTCGTAACAGCCTTATGCGCTTCCTCATTCAGCAGCAGAACCTTTTCGCAGATGTAATCATCCATGTGGTCGAAATCTATTCTGTCACGAAGATATTCATAATGATTCTCTACCTTGCTGTAGAGTTCCCAATCCTCATCCCAATACTTGGCAAGCGCCATTCCTACATACATGATCCAACCCAATGAAACCGTAGGATATTTGGCAAACTCGCGAATCGCATCAGGCAGATAACTCTCGCCTACTTTCTGCCACAGCTCTTCCAAATCCGGAGCTTCCGGCAAATGAGCATCTACCTTATCAATACCTAGCAGATATTGATAAAGATCTTCCTTGAAGACAGCTTCAAAATTCTTTTTCTCTTCCATTTATCTTTTCTTTTTCTAATATTTTTTTACTGAACTCTGCAAACCCTGATTCCTATTTGCACCGGATGTTTGTGCATGTAAGTATAAAGCGTCATCGGTTCATCAATCACCTTCTTGTGAATGCTACTGGCGTTGAGCAGATGCAATCCGTCTTTGTGCCAGGAAGCAATACCGATGTGGGTCGTGTCGAGACCCTTCTTGTTGGTAATGATGGCGATAATGTCACCATCGTGAATAGCGTTGCGGAAAACTGCCGTGTTGGCAATCTTGCCCTTCGGAACATAACGGTAACGCTTGCCATTCACACTCTGTTCCAGTTTTCTGATTCCCGATTTCCATTCCGGATGAGCCTTAAGCATCTTATAGCTCGAAACATGCGTACTCATCCAGTTGATGTTCACGGTCTGAACGGCCGAGAAAGGAGGATTGGGCGCAATATTCTTTACGATTCCCTCGCGCTCGTTTGCATCCATCCAAATCGTGAAATAATGCTGGCGCTTCACATAGGAAACCTCTCCGCCCACATAACGTACATTTCGGAGATGTTCACAGAAAGCCGAAAATGAAGTCTCGTTCTTCTTGGTGCACAGGGTGAGCGCCGTAACCATCTCTACGTATGTGGTGCAGTCCAGCTCACGGGTGTTCACGATGAGCACCTCTTCCTTCGTCCGGTCCAGCGTGCCGCCCACATAAGGAACGCCCGCCATCTGCTTGCCGAACCAGAGCATCCAACTGGCTGGTTTCTTCTTCATCGCCCTTGCCTGCTGCAGCAGTCCTACAATCCGCAGACTGTCCTGCCGCTGATAAACCACATTCACCCTGGCTTCTCCCGGAACAGCCAGCACGCAAGCCAGCACGACAGCTGCCATTTTCGTAAATATTTTCATCTCTTCTCTTTTTATATGTTAATGATGACGTTTCCTGCCGAAGTTCACACCCACATAAATATTGAGTGAGCCAAACGAATTGTTGGTAGAAAACTGTTTTTTCTTATAGTTGTAGGAATGGATGATGGTGCTGGCGCCCGCGTACCAATGCGTGTTGTTCCACACAATACCGAAGCGGCCTATTCCATCCAGGTTCACATTCTTGAAACTGAAGTTGGTAATGTCCAGATGTTCCCTTTCATTATCCGATTTCGAGCTGTTGTAAGCCACACCTACCGAGAGCGAAGCGTTGAAGAGCCAGTTCTTGGCGAAAACCCAGTTGTAAGCATAACCGCAGGTTACGTTCACATCGCTGTATTTCACCTTGCTGAACATCAGCGAACTGTCTATTTTGGCTTCCGGAGTTCCCCCGTTTGTCAGATTTTTGTTCAGCCGTTCATCTACAAGATTGGTCAGTTTATCCCAGTCCACCTCCAGTTCATGCTCCGTGTAACCGATTCCCAGAAGCATGGAACCGGCACTTCTCCGCTGCACCGTACTCTGCGAATAGGCGGCAGGATAAGAGAAGCGGCGATGGTTGAAGATGTAATAAAGATTGAATCCCTTGATGCTCGATTTGAAACCGTCGAAAGGAGCCTTGCGGATAGGGGCACAATCGATGTGTTCACCTAGATTCATCCGCTGAACATGATAATCATTTCCCGTCTGTCGCCAGAACAGGTCTATTCCCAGCAGACTGCTGTAGAGGCTCAGGTCAAACTCCTTTTTATTAGTGTGGTTATTCCTGAAATTAATGTGCTTCAGGTCGAACGTATAACCCAGAAACACCCATCGCCAGCCCAGATAAGGCCCCAGGCGGTAAGAAGGATCAGGCGAGAAGGAAATGCTCTGTCCTTCGCTGTTTCTGAGCGTATATTCCTCGTAGGTATTGGTGTTCTGCAGCATCACCGTATAATTGTAATGCTGGTCTTCGATATAAGCCGAATCCGTACTATTGAATTCTCTGAAGAACCGGGTGAACACATCTCCCACCTGATGGAAGAAGGTTTTGCGATGGCGCTCTTTCACGAGGCTGTCCTGGGAATTGGACATGAACATAGTCTTGTTGAAGAGCGTTCCCAGCATGGTAGAATCCACGGGCTCCCCAGCCCTTGCCGAAGTGCAGGCAAGGGAACAGATAAATCCTACTATACAGAAACATCTCTTCATAACTTACGCTCTAATCCTGATGATGATTTTGTAAAAAATCAGTTCTTCCACAATACTCGGTCCAGCACCCAGTTGACAGCCGTAGCCGAAACGCTGGTACAGTCGCATTTTCCTATTCCCTGCAGATGCTGAATCACACTCTTGATGAGCGGCAGCTGCACATAAGGCGGATTCGGAACCGTAATCAAGTTCTTTCCTTCGCTCGTAATCACTTCTATCGGCTGGTAAGTGAACACCGAAAATGAGAGCGAACCTTTCTCGCCAATCACCTCGATGCAGTCTTCCTTCGCACTCTCATGTCCCACGAAGCACCAGCTTCCGCTGCCCGGAATTCCGCTCTCAAAGAAGAAGCACGCTGAGAGCGTATCTTCAGCCTGATAAAGATGCGCTCTGTTGGCAGGATAGCCGTGCGCACGGGTAATCACACCAAACAGATTCTGGAGCAAATCTATCTGATGAGGAGCCAGGTCGTAGAAATAGCCGCCGCCCGCAATATCCGGCTGCAGTCGCCAAGGCATTTCCTTGCCGCTCTGAAAGTCGAGATCGCGCGGAGGAACCGAGAAGCGCACCTGAACATTCACCACGTTACCGATGGTTCCGCTCTCGATAATCTCCTTTACCTTCTGGAAGTAAGGAAGATAACGGCGATAGTAAGCTACGAAGCAGGGAACACCCGTTTGCTCGCTGATGCGGTTGATGCGGATGCAGTCGTTGTAACTCGCTGCCAGCGGTTTCTCTATATAGCAGGGTTTGCCCGCATGCATCGCCATGATGGCGAAGGTGGCGTGAGAAGAAGGTGGCGTGGCGATGTAAACAGCATTCACATCGGGGTCTTCTATCAATTCCGATGCATCCGTGTACCATTTGCGCACATGATGGCGCTCAGCATAGCTGCGTGCCTTGTTCTCGCTTCGGCTCATCACAGCCACCACCTGCGAACCCTCCACTTCGTTGAAAGCCGGTCCGCTTTTCTTTTCGGTTACTTCTCCGCAGCCGATAAATCCCCAATTAATCTGTTTCATTCTCTGTTGGTTTATTCTCTCCCGAAAGATTATTCTCCGGCGAGCGATTTGTTGATTTCGTCAATATAGTCGAGCACCTCGTCGCGTCCCATCTTCTTTTCACTACTGGTAATGAAATAAGGTGGAAGTGCTTCCCAGCGGTCTTCCAGCGCATGCATCCATTTCTCCGCATTCATGCGAGCCTTGACCGGACCCAACTTGTCGGCCTTGGTAAAGACGATGCAGAAAGGAACGCCACTCTCGCCCAGCCAGTCTACAAACTCGCGGTCTATCTTCTGCTGGTCGTGGCGCACGTCGATGAGCACAAAAACATTAGCCAACTGCTGGCGCTGCAGAATATAACTGCTTATCATTTGTTCCAGTTGCTTCTGTACGGTCTTCGAACGCTTGGCAAAACCATAGCCAGGAAGGTCAACCAGATACCATTCGTTGTTGATAATGAAGTGGTTGATAAGCAGCGTCTTACCCGGTGTGGCCGAAGTTTTAGCCAAACTCTTGTGGTTGCAGAGCATATTGATGAGGCTCGATTTTCCCACATTACTTCTGCCAATGAAAGCATATTCAGCCTTCGTATCTTTCGGACACATGCTCACTCGTGGAGCCGATATTGTAAATTCTGATTTCTTAATTTCCATTCTTTCTATTTTCTTTTATAAATGTTTATTATTAACGGCCGCACATCACTAATCATAAAGTTCAATGTTCAACACTCAAAGTTCAAAGTCTAGAGCATTTCAGCCAGTTCCAGCCATCTCATTTCCTTCTCATCAAGTTCATCCTTGATTTCAGGCAGGCGTTTGCTTTTCTCCGTCAGTTCCTCAACCGATAGATTTCCGCTGCAGAGTTCCTCTTCCAGCTTCTTCTGTTCCTCGGTCAGCGCATCTATTTCCTGGGTCAGCTGCTCATATTCGCGCTTCTCCTTGTAGCTCATCTTGCGCTTGTTCTCAAAGTTGGCGTCGCGCTTTGCCGTGCCAGCTCCGTCGCTTTCTGCCGTTGCATTTCCGCTCTTTGCCGGTTTCGCCTGTTCCGCCTCGTCCTTCGCCTGCATCCGGCTCCATTCCCTGTACTGCGTATAGTTGCCTGGGAAATCCTGTATTTCGCCTTCGCCCTTGAAAACCAGCAGATGGTCTACTACCTTGTCCATGAAATAGCGGTCGTGGCTCACCACGATGACGCAACCCGCAAAATCCTGAAGATATTCTTCCAGTACCTGCAGCGTCTGGATGTCGAGGTCGTTGGTCGGCTCGTCCAGCACCAGGAAGTTCGGATTCCTCATCAGCACCGTACAGAGGTAAAGCTTGCGCTTCTCGCCGCCGCTCAGCTTGTAAACGTAGTTGTGCTGCTCCTCGGGCGTAAAGAGGAAGAACTGCAGAAACTGCGAAGCCGTCATGTGCTTGCCGCCCAGATCTATGTAATCGGCAATCTCCGTAATCACGTCAATCACCTTCTGGTCTTCACGGAATTTCAGTCCCTCCTGCGAGAAATAGCCGAAGCGAACCGTCTCGCCGATGTCAAACTTGCCGCTGTCGGGCTGAACCTCGCCCAGCAGCATCTTGATGAAGGTCGATTTTCCCGTTCCGTTATTACCCACAATACCCATCTTCTCGAAGCGGGCAAAGTTGTAGTAGAAGTTGTCGAGAATCACCTTCTTTTGTCCCCTGTCGTCGAAAGCCTTGCTCACATACTGGCATTCAAAAATCTTCGAACCTATATAAACGGTAGAAGCCTTCAGCCTTACCTGTCGGTCTTCTATGCGCTGCTTCGCCACCTTCTCCAGCTCGTAGAAAGCATCCTCGCGGTATTTCGCCTTGTGTCCGCGAGCCTGAGGCTGGCGGCGCATCCAGTCGAGTTCTCTGCGGTAGAGATTCTTCGAGTGCTGAATTTCGGCTCTCAGATTGTCCATTCTCTCCTGCCTCTTCTCCAGATAATAGGCATAATTGCCGCGGTAGGTGTAGATGGTGCGGTCGTCGAGTTCCAGAATCGTATTGCACACCTTGTCCAGGAAGAATCGGTCGTGCGTAACCATGAAGATGGTCTTGTTGCCGCGGTTCAGATAACCTTCCAGCCACTCTATCATCTCCAGGTCCAGATGGTTGGTCGGCTCATCCAGCATCAGGAAGTCGGGTTCCGTAATCAGCACATTCGCCAGCGCCACTCGCTTCTGCTGTCCGCCGCTGAGCTGTCCCATCGGCTGTTCCAGGTTGGTAATGTGCAGCTGTGTGAGAATCTGTTTCGCCTTCAGCACCTTCTCCGGATCATCCTCATGATTGAAGCACGCCTGCAGCACACTTTCCTCCGGATCAAACTGCGGCGACTGCTCCAGATAGCCCACCTTCAAGTCGCGTCGGTAGATGATATCTCCGCTCTCGTGTCCCTCTTTATCCATCAGCACCGACATGAGCGTAGACTTTCCCGTGCCGTTTCTCGCCACGAGTCCCACTTTCTGTCCTTCAGCAATAGAGAAGGAAATATTATCAAAAAGAACCTGTGCACCAAAGCGTTTGGTGAGGTTTTGAACGTCTAAATAGGGTATTTGACTAGCCATTTTTATTTTTTTTGTGCAAAGATAGGCAAAATATTTGGCAGAAACAAATTTTTTAATTATCTTTGCACACGAATTTATCAATCAATACCGTGTTTCCATTCAGAAACGCGACATTTCAGAAAGAAAATCATTAATATACAATATATAATATATGTATAGCAAAGAAGAATTACAAGCAAAGAGTGTCGTTCAGTTGAAGGACATTGCCAAGGAACTGGGAGCCAAGGTAAAGAAGAGCGATAACAAGGGAACTATCGTCTATGCCATTCTCGACGCCCAGGCAGAACAGCCAGCTCCTGAAGCAGCTCCTAAGCGCAAGCGCACCCGCATTGCAACCAAGAAAGAAGACCGTGTTTATTCCGTACACGGTAATGAAGGAGAGAATTTCGACGTGCAGAAGAACCAGGTACTGGGTCCTAACGGCGGCGAGACTGCTCCTCAGGCTATGAACGAAACTGCCCCAGCCCCAGCGGTTGAGGAAGAAATCCAGTTCAGCCCGGCAGAGCAGAGTTTACAATCATCTGCCCAGAAGCAGACTCTAAACCAATCAGGCGAAGACATCGAGGCTCAGGTACTTGCCAACTTCCCGAAACACCGCGGCAGAAGAAGCAAGGCTGAACTCGAAGCCATTGCAGAAGCCAGAGCAGCTGCCATCAGAAAGCATCAGGCGGTAAAAGCCGAGATAGAAGCGCAGATGGCGAAAGATGCACAGGAGACGGCTAACCAGCAGGCTGCTACTGAGGCAGAACAGCCGGAAGAGGCAACAGCCGATAACCAGCAGACTGCTCCTGAGCAGGCAGCACCTGAGCAAGCTGCCGTTCCTGAAGAGCAGTTCTCTGCAGGAAACGCTGAGAGCGCTAACATCAGCGGCGATTTGCAGGCGATGCTCCAGGCTAAGATGAATGCACAGAACGCAGCAGCAGTTCCAGCTCCGGCAGCCGCTCCGGCTCAAGCTGAGGAGGCAAAGGAAGAAGTTACTGAAAAAACTGCAACCGATAAGAAACCGGAGTCAGCTCCTATCCACTATACTGAAGGTATGAAGGTAGAACTCGATGCAGACGGAACCTGGAAGGGTGATCCGGGCGATGGAACCGATTTCATCCCGGTAGTCGACATTCCTATCGAAGACCAGGCTGCCATTCCTACTGTCGACATCTTCGACCGTCCTACCACTCCGCAGACTTCTCACCAGCACACACCTGCTGCTGCCCCTGCAGCCAAGAACAAGCAGGAAGCACCAGCCTACGATTTCAGCAATCTCGTGAAATCCAACGGTGTGCTCGAAGTGATTTCAGAGGGCTACGGATTCCTGCGCAGCAGCGATTACAATTACCTTTCTTCACCGGACGATGTTTATGTAGCATCCAGCTTCGTCAAGAAGTTCGGTCTGAAGACTGGCGATGTCATCGAGTGCAAGGTGCGTCCGCCTCACGAAGGCGAGAAATACTTCCCGCTCACCAGCATCATCAAGATCAATGGCCGTGACCCGTCAGAGGTTCGTGACCGTGTTCCTTTCGAGCACCTCACCCCACTCTTCCCTGATGAGAAGTTCAATCTCTGTGGCGACCGCCGCACCACCAATCTCAGCACCCGCATCGTAGACCTCTTCTCGCCAATCGGTAAGGGTCAGCGTGCGCTCATCGTGGCTCAGCCTAAGACCGGTAAGACCATCCTCATGAAGGATATTGCCAACGCCATCGCAGCCAACCATCCTGAGGCTTACCTCATGATGCTGCTCATCGACGAGCGTCCTGAGGAGGTTACCGACATGGCACGCACCGTGAATGCAGAGGTTATCGCCTCTACCTTCGACGAGCCAGCAGAGCGCCATGTCAAGATTGCCGGAATCGTGCTCGAGAAGGCTAAGAGAATGGTAGAATGCGGACACGATGTTGTCATCTTCCTCGATTCCATCACTCGTCTCGCCCGTGCCTACAACACCACAGCTCCTGCATCTGGTAAGGTGCTCACCGGTGGTGTAGATGCAAACGCCCTCCAGAAGCCTAAGCGTTTCTTCGGTGCTGCGCGTAACATCGAAGGCGGCGGTTCGCTCACCATCATCGCTACAGCCCTCATCGATACAGGTAGTAAGATGGATGAAGTCATCTTCGAGGAGTTCAAGGGAACAGGTAACATGGAGTTGCAGCTCGACCGCTCACTCAGCAACAAGCGTATCTTCCCTGCTGTCAACCTCATTTCTTCGTCTACCCGTCGCGACGATCTGCTGCAGGACAAGACAACGCTCGACCGCATGTGGATTCTGCGCAAGTATCTGTCCGACATGAATTCTATCGAGGCGATGAGCACCATCCACAAGAATATGCAGCATACTCGCAACAACGACGAGTTCCTGCTCTCTATGAATTCATAACCCCTCATCCGGGTTTAACCATATCTGAATATCCGGCAAAAGGCTCCGTTCATCGGCAGTCTTTACTAGATATAAAAGAAGAGAGATTTGAAAGAGAAGGGCAAGTTCCATTTTCGGGATTTGCCCTTCGTGTTTTTTACTGTTTAAAATCATTAAAAAAATATCGCATTTCATTTTTTATTCGTATCTTTGCTAATCTTAAACTCAGAGGGTCGCAAAGCCCTAATATAAATAATGTATAACTTAAAATCAAAAGAACCATGAGCAAATATTTTGCAGAATCAGAATTGATTATCAATGAAGACGGAAGCTGCTTCCACCTTCATCTTCGCCCGGAACAAGTGGCTGATAAAGTAATCCTCGTTGGCGACCCAGGTCGCGTAGCCCTCGTAGCCTCCCATTTCGATGAGAAGGAATGCGAAGTTTCAAGTCGGGAATTCCACGCCATCACCGGCACATATAAAAGCAAGCGAATCACCGTGCAGAGCACCGGGATAGGATGCGATAACATCGATATCGTAGTCAACGAGCTCGATGCACTGAAGAACATCGATTTCAAAACCCGCACCGAGAAACCTGAGCACACCACGCTCACCCTCGTGCGCATCGGAACCTGCGGCGGACTGCAGCTCAACTGCCCAGCCGGAACCTTCGTAGCCTCGCAGAAGAGCATCGGTTTCGACGGACTCATCAACTTCTATGCCCGCCGCAACGAAATCTGCGACCTCGAAACAGAGGCAGAATTCAAGCGCCAGGTAAAATGGAACGACCAGATTGGCAATCCATATTGTGTAAACAACGACCCAGAACTGCTGGAGAAGATTGCCGGCGATGATATGGTGCGCGGAATCACTATAGCCTGTGGCGGTTTCTACGGTCCTCAGGGCCGCGAACTCCGCGCTCCTCTTGCCGACCCGGAACTTAATCAGAAGATTGAAGCATTCGAGTATAACGGTCTGCGCGTCAACAACTTCGAGATGGAAAGTTCAGCCCTTGCCGGTCTTTCCCTTCTCCTCGGTCATAAGGCATTAACCTGCTGCATGGTCATCGCCAACCGCCGTGCCCTCAGCGCCAACACCGGCTACAAGAGCACCATCGACAATCTCATCAAGGTTGTATTAGATAGAATTTAAACAATAAAAAATGAATCAAGAAGAATGTATCTGCGCCCTGGCAACCCCAGCCGGCGGTGCTATCGGAATTATCCGACTCAGTGGCTCTAACGCCATTACCATCACCGACAAAATCTTCCAGTCTGCCAACGGCAAATCCCTGGAAGAAGCCAAACCCTACACCCTGCATTATGGAGAAATCAAGGATAAGGATGGCAACACCATCGATGATGTACTGGTAAGCGTGTTCCGTGCACCCTACAGTTATACAGGCGAGAATTCTACCGAGATTTCCTGTCACGGCAGCCGGTACATTCTTCAGCAGGTTCTCCATCGCTTTACCGAGGTAGGATGTCGCCAGGCAGAACCGGGCGAATACACTCGCCGTGCCTATCTCAATGGTAAGATGGACCTCTCCCAGGCAGAAGCCGTTGCCGACCTCATCGCCTCTACCAACAAGGCAACCCACAAGATGGCGCTCAGCCAACTGAAGGGTCATTTCAGCAATGAGCTCTCCCTCCTTCGCGAAAAATTATTAAAGATGACTTCACTCCTGGAACTGGAACTCGACTTCAGCGACCACGAAGAGTTGGAGTTTGCCGACCGCAGCGATCTCCAGGCACTTGCCGAAGAAATCAACC
>NZ_CDRSSE010000014.1:0-67741 GCF_977051555.1 Segatella sp. | reverse complement strand
TAATTAATATCTGTTGGCAAATATACGATTTTTCTCTGAAAATACCAAGGAAAAACTGTTTTTTTTGCAGAAACGCTAGTATATAGTTTAAATTTTCCATCTGTCAGGAGAGTCTGACAATACTATATTTGCAGAACTTTCGCATGTGGTTCAAGCACGGGCTAAAGGGGCAAACCTTGCGAAAGTTCAGTTATTTCCCCCACCTTTCGCTTTATTATAAAACAAGAAGTTCCACTCCTCAATGTAAAAAAACAGCCCTGAAAATTTGGAAGTTACAAATATTCAGCGTATCTTTGCAGAAGATTGTGCGGCGCTCGGCAATCAGAAAGCAAGCTTTCATTGCGCTCGCTGGCATAATCTTTGCATAACAAATAAAAACATAAAGCGTATGAAGCAGGTAGAAGAAAGATACATCAGCTTGCTGACCGACTTCGGTTTCGACCGCCTCTTCGAGGAAGGCGAGAGAGCCAAGTTCACTCCGCAGGAAATGAGGGAGTACGAGACCAGCAAGATGGCATATCGCAACATTAAGAATCTGAGCAATTCATAAAAAACAGAAAGCGGAGATGTAGATTACGAATATCACCATATAATCAAGGGTCTATACGCCACCTGTTCATCGTGGCATATAGACCCTTGTCGCTTCCCGTGAGGCGCAATGTGTACCAAACCTGTTAATTATAAGTAATAAAAACAAAAAATCTATCGTTTTTGTTACTTATACGAAACAAAAAGAGTATCTTTGCGAAAAGTTTTACTCGTATGAAACAAAAAATATTAGAAAGACTAGGGTATTCCAATCGTATCGAACGCATGTTTGGACGTGGAATGATGATTGCATTGACGGGCCAAAGGCGTGTCGGCAAGAGTTGTGTGATGCGGCGAATTTATAATCACATCGCTGAGAATGAAGAAAATCACGTTATCTATATAGATAAGGAGAAAACCTCATTTGATATGATAGCCAACTATCAGGATCTGGAGGCTTATGTAGCAGCCAACATCGTTGAGAGTAAGGAAAACTATCTGTTTATTGATGAGGTGCAGGAGATTTCTGATTTCGAGAAAGCACTCCTCAGTATCCAATCGGATGATACCTGCCAGATTATGATTACCGGCAGCAACGCCAAGATGCTATCGGGCGAACTGGCAACTCGCCTGAGAGGCAGATATATTGCTTATCGCATTAGAGGACTCTGCTATGAAGAGTTTCTGACGTTCCATGAACTGAAGGATGATGATGCTTCCTTGAACCTGTATCTGCAGTATGGCGGGCTCCCTCAGTTGCGCAATTTAGGATTGGAAAATACGGATTTGGTAGAAGATTATCTTGACAATGTGTATAATACGATAGTACTTCGTGATATCATAGAGCGAGAAAACATCAGAAACATACCATTGTTGCGAACGCTGCTGAAGTTTGTGAGCGATAATATCGGTAAACAATTCTCTGCAACGAGTATTGTAAAATTTCTGAAAAGCCAGAACACCGAAACGTCTGCCAAGATGATTCTCACGTATTTGGAGTATTTAAGCAATGCTTTTATTATCGATCGAGTTAACAGATACGACATTCATGGCAAGCGACTTTTCGAGTTAGGCGACAAGTTCTATTTCGAAGACCTGGGAATCAGGAATCATATTATAGGTGGCAACAGGCGTTTTGATATCGAAAAGGTGATGGAGAACGCTGTATATATCCATTTGTGCAGGATGGGGTATAAAGTATATGTTGGTCAGATGTATAAGGCTGAGATTGATTTTGTTGCCGAGAAAGCTGATAGTGTGGCGTATGTGCAAGTTACCTATCTGCTGGCTTCTGAGGAAACGGTAGAGCGTGAATTCGGCAATTTGAAATTGATAAAAGACAGTCATCCCAAATACGTGATTTCTATGGATAGGCTTTACAGTCAAACCAATATTGATGGCATTAAGCACATTCATCTGCGAGATTTTCTGAAAATGACTACTTTGGTTTAATACCAGGTAGATTACAAATATCACCATATAATCAAGGGTCTATACGCCACCTGTTCATCGTGGCATATAGACCCTTGTCGTTTCCCGTGAAGTGCGGGGGGATATGTTTGCTGGGCACCTTATACTCCTGCCCAGCTTAGGAGCTAATATGTTATTTTTCTTTTTAACTTACTGTAAAGTCACAGACTTGAATTGTCTTCCCAGGAAAATATTTTTCGTATAATCATCTGTAGACTTATAATCCTCCTCGGTAGAGTACCAATTATTTCGATTCTCCATCTGTTTCTGCGATTCAGACAAGACCAAATCAACATTTTCTGTATTCAAACCAAAAAAGGCTTCGCTATCATCCCCCAAATTCACATTTGTAAGAGCTCCCAATGCAATCTTCTTCAATCCTTTACAACCCTTAAAAACTTGACTTCCTAGCACTGACACGTTTGGAGCATATATTTCCTCCAACTTATCACAATTTGCAAATGCCCACATGCTAAATTCTGTAGCATCTGGTAAAGTAATTGACTTCAACTTATTACAATGATTAATAAAATTATCTAAGCCTGTTTGGAAGCTAGTAATACCCTTCAGTGTTAAATTGACACTTCCATCTGTGGTTGTTTTTAGAGCATCTCTAATCGCAGCAGATAGCTCGCTACTATTGATGTAACTATTCAATGTTAATTCGATATCTGTTTTATTTGCAGCCAAAGCATCTGCAATCGTCTTTTTAACAAACTCTACATCGTCTAAAGCCTCGCCACCAGGAATCGCTTCACCAGTTTTCCAATCAGATACTGTAATTTTATCTACAACAAGTTCGTCCTTACCAATCTTTAAAAAGTACTCGTAGCTACTACCAGCTTCTGTACCTGTATGTGGAATGCGCCTAACTTCAAATTCTTGCTCACCTGTGCCATCAGGCTTTGCCACCTTTACTGTCATGAAAAGCAAATAATTATACATATCCGACACTGGCATTGTCGGAGTAATAAGCGCATAAAACTTACCATCAGTGTGTTTGTACGCTTTCACACTAACATCTTTTGAATCAGCGGGAACAACTTCACCATCGAAATATCCATTTGTATTAGGATGGATTATTACTTCTGTCAGTTCCAACCCTTCATCCATCGTGTCTCCCCAAACATTAACATCTCTTAGGCCGACAACGATGCGCACCATTTTGCGCTCCATTTCCAAGTTCACGCCATCATTACCGGAACTACGCTTGCGGCTACCACTAAATGTCATATAGTCACCCAAAGCCAAGTCCTCTAAGCTATTGTATGCAGTAGGTAGTGTGAAGTCTGTAAAAGAAGCATCATTAGCATTTGCAGGATAAAAAGCCTTAAAATTCATCTCGTTACTATTCCAAACTAAGTGCAGACCTTTTTCTTTTGGACTCCAACTGGTACCATCATAAGAATAAGTAACGGCATCTTGGTTATCTGCAACAACAAAAATGGCATCGCCTTCATTAAACTTTGCTTGCTCAACTTCACTACCCAATGGATTGGAGCGAGAAATAAAGCCACCTGTAGCTTCATTACTTCCCACTTGGGCTGTAATGTGAACAGCATCCGAATCTTTAAGATAGCTATTTGACAAGCCATCATCTTGGCTACACGCAACAACAGATAGAGAAGCTGCAGCCACCAATATGTATTTATTTATAATTTTCATACTTCTAGTCATTAAAAGGTTTCTATATCCGACTTGTTGTCCACTTCTTCATTATTTTCGTTTTTGTGTTTTGTATTCCAAGCCTTAGATGTAACTTCTACAAGATTAGCCTGATCTTTTCCAGCCGTCAGTTGCAATGTGTATTGAGTGCCTTCTTTCAATTTAACAGCAGCATCACTGTACCAACGATAAGTTTTGCCTAAAACATTAAATTCTACACCAAAGTTTCCTGCCTCAACAGTCTGTGGAGCTAAAATCACCTCATAACAAACTTTCGCTTTTGGGGAATCATCCGTAGGCTTGGTGTAATCCGCAAGATATGGTATAATTGCCTCTGCAGAAGCGTCATCACTAACATACGAATATCCATCTGACCAATTTACTTTTCTCTTAGTTCCTACAATCTGTATATCTTTGACAGGATTTTGCTCCTCTTTATATTCACTACCCAAAGTCAACTCTAGGGAGAGTTTTGACATTTGATGTTCCAATTTTAACTCAATAGCCTTAACCTCCATATTTCTATCTTTGTTTAAGGCATACAAATGGTCACTTGCCTTGACACTGGCATCTAAGCTTTGGTCTGCCAGAACCTCTAATTCTATAGATTTAATCTGGTTTTCGTTTTCATCCAGTTCGTATCCAGTAAATGTAGAAGAATAGAGATTGCAAGCTATATTATATCCTGCTCGAAGTAATTGAACCGTTTCAGTCTTGTTTTCAGCATTATAAGCAACCCATTGGCCATTTTCCAGTTTCATGACAACATCATACCAATATTTTTTTTGGTCTTTAAGCCCCTGTCTTACCTTAAGATAGAATTGGTTAGGTACGCTATTAGCATCATATCCTGCACGTGTTTTCATACCTGCTACAGATGCATTAATCTGCAACGGAGTATCTTTCAATGTATCTATAGCAGGAGTCAATTCTCCTTCACTTGAGCAGCTAACGAATCCAAGAGCCATTGCTGCTGCCACTAATATTTTATTTATCTTCATGACTTTATAATTTTAAACATTATACAAATCTTTTAATCTGTTTGCGCTTCACCACCATTGATGTTTTCTCCTTCGCCCCAATCAGCGATGCTTACATTGCCAAGAGTAATCTCGTCACGACCTACAATGAGATTTACTACCGTATATTTGCCACCCTCCAGTTTGATATCAGTAGGATGAGTGTAGACATTTTGCTTGCCATTTATATTAACAGCAATCTTGGTAATGCCTGATTGTGGTATCATGATAGACTCATATTTTTCATTTGCCTTGATTACAGGGATACTGATGTCGGTGCGAGCAGCATCTGTAGCTACAGTTACAGTCTTGGTCAAGAGATTGACAGAGGCATCAGATGCGGCATTCTTAACAACAAGGCTCTCTACGGTAGGCTTACCACCAAACTGATTGCGATATTGTAGATTGACTATCACCTTCGACATCACATGAGTAAACGCTAATGGCACCGTTTGCTGTTCATCTGCATTATAGGATATTCCACTTGCGTTGACTGCTACCAAAAGGTCGCTATCCTCCTGTTTCGTAACATCAAGCTTATATTCGCTAGCTGTAAAATCGGATATTGCTGCTGTAGGATACACACCGATGAAATAATGTTTGTCACGGTTGTTCTTCCACAGCATCTGCGGAGTTGATACCCATGAGCTGTTGGTCAACTTGTTGATGGCGTTGTTCACCACACGCTCGCTTGTCTCAGGGGCGACAGCAGGGTCGCCAGTCCAAGCATATACGCTGATTTCGTCACCATCCTCAAACTTTTGACCACCATTCTCGTCCGTGGCTACTCGTGTCATGTTGCCGATGCTGGTAGAAACGGTGATGTACTTGGAGGTCTCGCCACCGATACCGTTTTCGTCGGCAGAGCAACTGCCCAATGTCAAAGCCATTGCCATCAGAGCAAAGAGATAAGTCTTCTTTTTCATTGTCTTTTACTATTTTATGTTTATATTCTTGTTTTGATTCTTGCTTAAATGAGAGGGGGTGCTTAATCTTCTGGATTCAAGATTTCGCCTCGATACACCCAGCCTTCTGTCCAATCATCTATCTTCGTGCTCGTAAGATACATGTAAGGTTTCATCTCCTCAAATTCCAAGTTTATCTTGTACTTGCCGCCAGATTTCATGATGGGTGCTTCGATGTCGTAGTTGCTAACTACTCCCCCAGGAGAAATCAGTTGGATAAACAACTTGGTGGTATAAAAACCATTGGCTGTCGGCATCAAGCGTAATGTTTCCGTTTTTAAAGTTTCGCCGGGCACTGCGATTCTCAAAGGTATATCACACTCTTCCTTGGTATAGCTTGCCGTCCCGAATGTTCCATCCTCATTCTTTTGCAGGGGAAGGAGTCCGGTTGCAACATTCAGAACCTTACCTATCATTGCAAAATTGTCAGGAACTCCTTCAATGAGGATGGTCAATTCTGCAAGTATATGTTGCATGTTGCTTTTCGTAATATAGCGCACATCCTCCTTGTCGATGACGACGTCTGTTACGCCATAATAGACATGTTCGGGTGATGCGCTTGGATTCGAAAGTCCGAGCATCAGATGATTCATGCTGGGAATGGCTCTTGTCGCCTCACCTATTATATATGGGGCAACAAGGTTAGCAGTTGTCAGAATGCGATAGTGCCCTTCCTGAAGAGAGAAGCGCTGGCTTGCCACCTCCTGCGCACTTCCATATTGCTTTTCCACTACGGGTGATCCGTCATCGGCATTGAATATCCAGAGTTTCACATCCTTCACTTCCGTACCTTTATCAGCTTCATCTGTCCATGCAAGTGAAACAGACAAGCCTCCACCCCCTTCGCAATCATGAACATTATGGTCGCAACTTGCCAACAGGCATGGGACGCATAACAGCACCCATAACCAAATATTAAATCTTCTTTTTGGAAGAATAAAAGCAAGCAATGCGACCAGCAATCGATTTTTTGTTGTCAAATAATTTATCATATTATTCATTCATTTTATATCGTAAAAATAAAGATCTACATCCAATTACAGGACAAGTATCCACCATAAAGCTAATTCATCCATTCTAGCCGAAACTCACTCCAGAAAATACAAGAGGTTTGTTAGGAAGATAAATATGGATGCGAAGAACAAATATATATAAAAGCGTTCCCTCTTGATGAAGTCACGAAAGCTATAGCGAGCCTTATAGTGATCATCAAGATATATCCTGTACTCATGTATCATGGCATATCCCAAGATAATATCTAATATGAGTACAAACACCCCGATGATGATCAGGGCTAATTCTATCCTTGGTATGGTTTCTAATAATTCTTTCATGGTGCAAATATAGTGTTTTTCTTTCAAAAAAGGTGTCGCATTCCCCTGTTCAGGTGTCGCATTCCTATCAAAAAGGTGTCGCATTCCTATGAATGCGACACCTTTTTGACTATTTTTCGATAAAAATTTTGCTTTTTCTTTGGTATTTTACGAAAAAATGATTAGGCTCAATTTAAATCATTTTGTGCTGCATCTGTAGATTGGAAGTCTCTCCATTCGGTAGGAGAACAGCCTTCTTTTGTCTTGAAGATTCGGTAAAGATGAGTGCGACAAGAGAATCCACACTCGGCTGAAATGATGTCGTTGCTATAATCTGGATATTCCAACATCATCTTCTTGGCTGCGTTGAAACGTATCTCGCTGAGCCATATTCGGAAGTTAGAGTGCAGGCATTGGTCGAAGAACTGGCTCAGTTCGTTCTTTGAGATACAAAGCGTACGGGAAAGCGTCAGTATGTTTACATTACAGTCCTTATATCCTAAATTCGCACACCAGTCATCAAGACTCTTCTGGATGAAATCTCTGCGCTCGTCGGAAATTAACTGTAAAGATTCTATACTACCTGTGGAATTATACTGCTTGGCAGAATGTGCCCCCCCCATACCTATAATTAGTTCTCGCTAAGGCATAGCTTTCTTCTTCTTTGTCCAGGAGTTCTTCGGTAGGGATATAACTGCTGCCGAGAGCGATAAACGTAAGATTGAAGAACAGCAGGGCAAGCAATACGGCAGGACCCACTATATATAATAAGGTGGTAGAAAAGATAGCTACCGGCATAGCGAGAACTGCGAGCCATAGAATGATTACACTTGCACGCGAATATCTTACATAGGGCAACATATCTGTAGCTGCCATCGTTTCCAACAAGTTCCTGCGCCTCATCATCTCCCTGACAATCATGGATATGCAATAGATGACACTTACGCAGAACAGAGCCAGCATAATATAAAGCCCTTCTCTGATATACAGGCTATGATGGAGACTGATGCCCACGGAAAAGACCACAATGATGGCTGCATAAATGCCACTACATATCAGTATCATCTTTCTGAGGTTGGAACGTGTGGCCTCTATGTTGTAGATTCCCATGGAGATAAGCGAAAAACAGGGCGTATAGACTAGTATGTTAACGACAGCCCCAAGACTGTCGTCAGCAGCACGGAAGCCGAACCCCATCTGTATGACATATTGTATCGCCAATCCTAACAAGGCGATAACAATCATCCATCGTGAACGCTCATACCGCTTGTTCTCCCATCTTACATGCAGATGAGAGAGTGCCACGAAGAAGGCATTGATGAGCATGAATATAAAACATGCAAACTGTAAGAGAAATAATGAATTCATACGCTTCTTATCTTTTGTTTACTTTCTTGTATTTTTGATTACTTGCTGTAGGATTATCTGGATTAGTCATCTGCAAATATCCTGCTGCAACAAGGGATGTGATGTAACGTTCACGATTCTTGGTTTGATTGGATAAACCAAGGCGTTCCATGATTTCTGCGGTGGTTCGAGGAACAGAACAGAAATTGACTATATCCCTTTGCTTATTAGACAATGACACTTTTTTAGTGTCAGAGTGTCTAAGTTGAGTGTCTAAGTCGGTGTCAGAGTGTCTAAGTCGAGTGTCAGAGTCGGTGTCAGAGTGTCTAAGTCCAGTGTTATGGTCTTCGACTTGGTTACTTTTATCATGGACTTCGTTACCAACTTGGTTACTTGCTCCCTCGACTTGGTTACTTTTTCCCTCGACTTGGTTACTTTTTCCCTCGACTTGGTTACTTTCAACTTCGACTTGGTTACTTTCTTCTCTCCAAACAGTAATCACAAATTCCTGTGCCTTGTCGTTATTCATAAACGTGACATTAACATCTTCATCAAGTGCACGAGTGATGCCACTACCTACACCAGTGTATGGCAACAAGTATATCGCATTGTTAAAAAGGAACATATTGCGAGGCATGGAGGTTCCAGCCTTTATGTCATCAATAGTGAGTCCGTTAGGCAATGCACCTGGACTGTGAATCTCAACACGATTGTCGAAAATGAAAATGCGAACAGGGGCTTTCATGTTCAACGAACGATGTACAAGACTGTTTACAGTGAACTCAACCAAACTGGTGTAAGGTATTTCCAACTTTCCGATACTGTTGAATTCTTCTCCCACCTGCACGTTATGCAGGTTACGAGTGAAGAAATCCATGATAGTGTCATATTGGTGAAGCAGATTCCCCTCCATATCTGCATCATTCACCTTGTCACGAAATACCTTGCCGCCGATGCTGTTGCCAGCAAAACAGATGCACTTAGCTGTCATCATTGGCATCCAGCGCTGGGTGTATTTGCCAAACAGAAGCATGGCAGCAACGGTCAGTGTGCCATCGGGACGGATAAATCGCAGATTGCGAAGTATCTTCTCACAGTCATGTCCCTTAGCGATGGCAGAGCAAATCATATCTAGTGATGCTTCATTAAAAGCGTCACCTGTCAAGCCTTTCTTTTCCAAGACTCTTTCAAAACGGTTGCCAAGAAACTGCTTGATAGTCGTTGCATCAAGGTCGTTGACAGTTGCATCCCTAACACCAGCCTCGTCTGGAGCAAAACTACCGCAGTCGGTCATCATTTCTGCAAGTTCGGCATTATCGAACACTTTACGCTTGTCGGCACCATTCTTCACCCATACGATTCCCTTGTTGTCATGATAAGGCTTGTTGAGTCCTTCTTTCACAGTAGCAATAACCAAGTTGCCATCCTCGACCTCAACAGTATCTATCTTTATCAGAATGGATGGCACTACGTTTTCTGAAGCAATGTCACTCAACAAGTTGGTTGTTTCTTGTACCTCAGAATACGACAAAGCATTGGTCTCTCCAGTCTTATCCTTTATACCAACCACCAACTTGCCACCATGTGAATTACTGAACGCCACTAACTCACAGGCAATATCATATTTGTCGAGAATGCGTTCCTTGAACTGCACCCCCGACACCTCGCCAGCCTTTATCTGTTTCAATATATCGTCCATCATTCTTTGATACATTCTTTGTTCAACAAATCGTTTACATCCACTTTCAGCAAATCAGAAATCCGTATTAAGGTTTCCAAGTCTGGTTGGTAACTTGAGAAAGTAGAGAAGTCGAAAGGCATTCCACCCTCAATACCGACGTACCAGCCTTGCGAAATAGTCTCTCCATATTCTTTTACTTCTGCTTTCGCAAAAGAAAATGGAAGAATTAATGCCTGCTGATATATACATTATTATAATGAATACGCTTACAAAAGTACAATAATAATTTCAGAATAAACATAATAAATACTCATACATTTAACGGAAGAACCGCTTTATACCCCATCTTCTTCCTCTTCAGCAGAAGCGTTGGTATCCAACTTTTCATCCTTTGATATAGAGATACTCCCCATTCGGGAAATCTTAAGTACCAGAGGGACATATTCATCACTTGTAACATCAGGCGACCCAACACTTGCTGCGAAGTAAAGATAATCACCTTCTGCTTTCACATACACAATACCAAGCAAAGCACCCATGTCCTGTGTATGTTTGTCAATATAGGATGTGAAATCTTTCTTTGTGAAAGTACGGCTAAAGAATTCAGAACCATCGCTTCTCAATAACTTAACCGAAATTCTGTTATCATAATACTTGGTGTTTTCGTCCAACTGGAGAACCGGAAGTTCCTTGTCAGAACTACGCTTCACCACCACTTTATAATGGGAACCAACCCAGTCAGCCTCCCTGGTCTGCTCATAATCACTCATTTTCTGAGTAGCTTTATTCACAACCTTAGCCACCGGTTTAGGAGCAATAATGATATTACTCTTCTTTTTTTCGGTACAAGCCGTCAAGCTTGAAATAGCCAAAAGACCTATTAATATATAATCAATTCGTTTCATTTCGTTATTTTTTCTTACTGCAAAAGTACGTTTTTCTTTTGGAATAGCCAAAGAAAAGAACAAAAATCTATATTCTGAGACCAAATCAGATGCAAAAAGGCGCCTACTTTCACAAGCAGACGCCTCAACATACCTAAATACTAACTAATAAATTTCCTATTGAATCTTACACGATATAATAAAAGTTCAGTTTATGAATTCTAATCGTTAGTTTGACGAAAAGAAAATGAAAAGGTTTAATCAATATATAAAAAAACTGCTTTTTCTGCATTATTTTTTTGTTTCTTAGCAAAAGAACATCAAAAAACACGATTTTGTTTTGTTTTTCAAACATTTTGCCGTACCTTTGCAGTATAATAAAGACATTAAGTATGAAAAAGAGGTTAATATTTATCATTTCTGTATTTTTTGCCTTCATTTCATGTTCGCATCAGCAAACAGAAAAGAAGGAGCAAGTCATCGACACAATACCTGTGATGGTGATGCAGATACAGAAATGCAATCGCCTATATACAGCAGAAGCTCATGTACATAAGATTATAACACATGATGACCAGCTCAATCTGAAGGGCTCACTGTTCAAGAAAGATTTTAATATTCATGTTCCCGGCTCAAACCGCAAGGTGGCCATTCCGATGGATGCGACATTAAAAGCTTATGTAGACTTTTCAGGATTCTCTGCTAAGAACGTAAACCGACAAGGCGACAAGATAGAAATCATCTTGCCGGACCCTAAAGTGATACTCACCAGCAGTAAAATCAATCATGAAGGAGTAAGACAGTTCGTTTCACTCACCAGAAAGAACTACAGTGATGCAGAACTGTCACAATTCGAACAACAAGGCAGGGAAAGTATTATTCGCGATATCCCGAACTTAGATATTTTGGAACAGGCATGCCAAAGTGCAGCAAACACCCTGATTCCGATGTTACAGGACATGGGATTCGCTGAAGAGAATATCAAAATCAGTTTCAGGAAGAAATTCACTTTCAACGATCTGAAGACTCTTCTGGATAAGACAACGATTGAAAAGAATCACTAAGCGAGGAGAATAATGATATGAAAAGAATACAAATCATCGTACTATTAGCACTGATCCTTATTCTGGGTGGAGTCTTCTATTGGCTTACCAAAGACAACGAGGTCAGCGTGATACAGGAAGATAAGACTACCCTCTCACCCACTCAGGTAGAAAGTATCGAGAATATCGGTCAATGGGAATTTCTATCTGTAAGTGATGAAGAACTGATAGATACAATACGCCGTGGATTTTTTGGCGACGACCAACTGGTACGTATCTATTACGGAACGTTGCGCTTGGGTATCGATATGAAGGATGTAAAAGAGGGATGGCTACAAGCCAGCCAGGACAGCATCGTATGCACTTTGCCTCCTATCAAACTGCTGGACCATAACTTCATAGACGAAGCGAAGACCAAGAGTTTCTTTGAAGAAGGCAAATGGACAGGCAGCGACAGACAGGCGATGTATGAGCGTGCTTATCAGGCTATGAAGAAACGTTGCTTAAATCGCACCAATATCTATACTGCACAGGCGAATGCCAAAACGCAGTTTAGAGAAATGCTGAAAGCAATGGGATTCAAAAACGTGAAGATAGAGTTTGAGAAATAACAAGGTTATAATATACAGGTAACTCCGTTATTAGGTATAAAATATAGATATAAGATAAACATAAAATTTTTAAGAGATGGATGCAATAAACGATTTTTTCACCGCATTTAGTTCATTCCTTTGGGGATGGCCTATGATTATCCTGCTGTTGGGAACCCACATCTTTCTGACCATCCGCTTGCGCTTTCCACAACGCAAGATATTCAAGGCAATCAAACTGTCTGTAAAGAAAGACAAGAATGCCACAGGAGATGTTTCACAGTTCGGAGCACTGGCAACAGCACTGGCAGCCACAATTGGTACCGGTAACATCATCGGTGTGGCTACAGCTATCGCTCTTGGCGGACCAGGAGCCGTACTCTGGTGCTGGTTAACCGGTGTCTTTGGTATTTCTACCAAATATGCCGAAGGATTACTCGCCGTAAAATATCGCGTAAAGACCAAGCGAGGCACGATGTTGGGTGGTCCTATGTATGCTCTGGAAAAAGGATTGGGCTGGAAGTGGCTTGCTGTCCTGTTCGCCCTCTTTGCCGCATTGGCATCATTCGGAATCGGTAGCACGGTACAGGCTAATGCCATCTCAACCCTGGTAGAGAACCAATACGGCATTTCTCCTTACATTACAGGTGCTATTGTTACGGCGTTAGGAGCAGCAGTGATTCTTGGAGGCGTGAACAGCATCTCCAAGGTTTGCGGCATGCTGGTACCTTTCATGGCACTCTTTTATGTATTAGGCTGCATCTACATTCTCTGTGTAAATCATGCTTATTTATTGCCTGCCATCCACGTAATTATAGACTCAGCATTCACAACAAAGGCAGCTGGCGGCGGTTTTGCAGGAAGTACCATGATGATTGCAGCCCGCTATGGTATAGCCCGCGGATTGTTCTCTAACGAAAGTGGTCTGGGTTCGGCACCCATCGTTGCTGCAGCAGCCCAAACTCGTAACCCTGTTCGTCAGGCATTGGTATCATCTACCGGTACCTTTTGGGATACGGTTATCATCTGTGCCCTTACAGGTCTTGTCATCACCTCAAGTATCATAGCATACCCAGACATTGACTACCATAACGGAGCAGCACTCACCAAGGCTGCCTTCAGTAAGATTCCATATATCGGAGCTCCGATATTGACCATCGGACTGGCAACATTTGCCTTCAGTACAACATTGGGATGGAGTTATTATGGAGAACGGTGTGTAGAATATCTGAAAGGCAAGAAGTGGATGCTCTGTTTCCGCATAGTCTATATTGCTACTATCTTCCTGGGTAGTGTCATCAGTCTGGGACTGGTTTGGAACATAGCCGACTGCATGAATGCCCTGATGGCCATACCAAACCTTATCTCTCTGCTCTGCCTGAGTGGTATCATAGTACATGAAACCAGAAAGTATCTTTGGAGAGACCAGTTAGATAAAGATATGGACGAAAAAGAAATAGAGGAATTAGAATAAAAGATACAGAAAGAAATTACCCAGAATGGGAGTAAAAATACAAAAGCTCGGCGTTGCATCACTGCAGACCGAGCTTTTATTATTAAATCAACAAAAACTAATAAAATATCTTTTCTAAAAACCAAAAAACCTATTCGTTATGAACTTATGGTGCAAAGATACTACAGTTTGCGCAATAAACAGCACATTTTCTGTTGATTTCTATACTTTTTATTGGGCAAACGTTTGCACAGTTTGCCCCGTCAGATTACAATTTATACTGAAGATGTTTCATTGCATGACCACCCCAAGTGGTATCATTGACATATTGGAAACCAACCTTCGTATAGAGGCGCTCCGCTTTCGGATTGCCTTTATCACAAAGCAAGCCTACAGCAGGAAGTCCCAGCTCTCTTGCGCGAGAGATTGCAGCCTCCAACAGTTTAGATGCAATACCTTTTCCACGGTATTGGTTAGAGACTGCCAAACTATCCAAATAGAACTCACCTTCCTCAGTTTCAAGATCCATAGCCGAATAGTCTATTCCAAAAGCCACGATTGCAGCCTCAATAAAGCGCTTACGTAATCTTTTGACATCAGCACCATCGTATGCAACCAAGATGCCGACAAGAATGCCATCAGTAGACATAGCAACCAATGTATTCTTATAACTATACTGACTGTCCTCCATCTCTACAAGTTTAGTCATCATACGGTGAAAATCAACCAATGTATGCTGAGGACCAGCAAAATTTTGACAACACTGTGCATTCATCGCCTCCATGATGAGCGATGCGATATGCGAAGCCTTGTCTGGCGTAGCCTGTTCTATTTGAATTTTCATTTTATTTTTTTTGTTTTTATATTTATTGTTTTATCTCTGTTATTTCTTTCATGCTCCAGCATCGTGAGGAAATTCTACAATTACTTTTTTCATGATTGCTGATTGGGTTTGATGCCTTATCGTTTACAAAGTTACGTATATTTTTTGATAAGAGCAAGTTTTTTATATTTTTTATTCGAAAAAGTTTTTTTATTCGAAAAAAAGATGTATCTTTGCCGCAGGTTTTGAAGCTAAATTTCTATTACTAGTATAATAGAGATACCCAAATCCCTTGGGTCCCAATGCTTCAAAACCTTTTTCGTTTTTAAGAGCGAAAAAGGAATACACCGAAAGAGTGTATCCTTCTTCGCAATATAAATCCTTAACGTTTTGATTTTCAAAACATTACTACAATCACAAAGCTACAGAAGCATCCTTTAAGTCTACTGCCTGTGCCTTGAGCGTTCCCTTTCCTTTAATCACAACGACACATTTTCCGAAGAAAGCCTTGCGATGGGAATCGGTAAAACGCTCCAAAGAAGTCTGACACCCATTATCTGTTCCCAGAATTTTTGGTGTTTTCTGGTTGTTTGGGGTATTTGCCTCCTGTTCACCAGAAACAGAGAAGAAAATCTGGTTGTCTGCGTTCGGACAGAGATTGCCATCTTTATCTACCACATTCACCTCGACAAAGGTGGTCGGATCTGAAGTGCCATAAGCCTGACAGCCCTGATAGGTCTTCTTCAACACAAGATGATGAGGAGCCCCTGCTGTCTTGATAACCTGCTCTCTAAGAACCTGATTGTTCTTTCTGGCTACAACCTTCACTTCTCCCGGTTCAAAGTTAACTCGCCACATCACGTGATATTCAGTACTCTTCCTGAAAGCATCGCCTTCGTTCTTTGCACCATAGACCGTCTTCTTACGGATGCCCTGGCTCTTGCCATTGATAAAGAGTTCCACCTCATCGGCATTATTATAATAACACCACATATCGATGGTCTGTCCCGGCAGCCAGTTCCAATGAGGGAAGAGATGCAGCACATCTTTCTGAGTCCACTCACTCTGATACATATAATAGCTGTCTTTTGGAAGACCCGCCAAATCAATAATGCCAAAATAACTGCTACGGGCAGGATAAGCATAAGGAGTAGGCTCGCCGATATAATCGAAACCGGTCCAGATAAACTGTCCGCCCACAAAGTCGTTGTGCTTCACTACATCCCATGTTTCTTCGTGGGTACTACTCCATGAGGCATGGAAATTATCATAAGCCGAGCACATAAACGATGGATCAGTATAAGGCAACCACCATTCCTTTGGTGCTGTATAAATGCTATCGCTAGGCATCATATAGTAGCCACGGGTCTGCAAGGCAGAAACACTCTCCGACATAATGAAAGGCTTGCCAGGGAAGTTCTTCGGCACATCCTTCACCCACTGATGGTGATAATTGAAACCAATAACATCAATAGCCCCACTCTTAAAGAGGTGATTCTTCGGATCAGGCTCATTACAGCCAGCAGTAACAGGGCGTGTGCCCCAAGGATCATACTCTTTCACGATTTTGGCAAGATGCTGGGTAAGAAGCGAATTGACACTCAGTTCATCGCTATGTGCCAAGGTTGAAGCATCATGACCGGCATTCAGAATCAAGTTAGCCTGCTCTAAGCTGAGCGTATCAGCAGCCGCATCCGACCATTGTTCGAGTACCTCATTACCGATACTCCACATGATGATACTTGGATGATTTCTATCTCGCTTGATGAGATCAGACAGGTCTTTCTTATGCCATTCATCGAAGAAACGGGCATAGTCGCCATTCGATTTCTTGCGGCGCCACATGTCGAAACTCTCATCCATTACGAGGATACCCATCGAATCGCACATATTCAGGAGTTCCGGTGCCGGAGGATTATGGCTGCTTCGGATAGCGTTCACACCCATTTCGCGAAGGATGGCAAGCTTGCGATGCATTGCATCTTCATTGACAGCAGCACCCAGACAACCGAAATCATGATGCTCACAGACACCATTTATCTTGAGATTCTTGCCATTGAGGAAGAAACCCTTCTTTGCATCAAACTTTACATCACGGAAACCGGCAGTAGTCGTCGCTACATCCACTACCTTCCCGTTTACTACCAGCTCACTCTTCACGGTATAGAGATATCCCTTTCCTATGTCCCAGAGATGCGGATTCTTCACCTTGAGTTTCTGTTCCTGAACACCCTGACTCTTTGCTACCATCTTTCCTGCAGCATCATAGATGGTGTTACGGACAGAGAGTTTCATCTTATTGCCGGAAGCTGCGAAATCTACCTTCACCCTGACATCACCTTGTGGAGAAGTTGCCACATACTGCCCCCATTGAGGAATATAAGCCGACTTCATGGTTTTGGTGAGCCAAACATGGCGGTAAATACCACAACCGGAATACCAGCGGCTGTTAGGCTGGTCGCTGTTATCCACCTTCACGGCAATGACATTATCACCCTTCTTATTAATATAAGGTGTAAGATCATACTCGAATGTACTGTATCCGTAAGGACGGGTTCCGAGTTTATGACCATTGATATACACGGTAGAATTCATATATACGCCATCAAAGGTGATGGTAAATCGGTCATACTTTTCCTTCGGATTTACCGAGAAATGCTTACGGTACCACCCGATGCCGCCCGGCAATGCACCACCACTGGCTCCCGAAGGATTCGAAGGAGAGAAATCGCCCTCTATCGCCCAATCGTGAGGAAGATTCAAACTTCGCCAATGTCGGTCTGAATAATCCGACTTTGACATTCCAGCACTATCTGCTAAAGTGAAAAGCCAGCCTTTATCAAAAGACTGGCTATCACGGGCGCTCAACGACTGAGCGCCCAATAGAAAGATTGCTAAAGCAAATATCTTCTTCATATTACTTCAGTTTTACAGTAACAGCCTTACCAGCATACTTCACCATCTTGCCCTTAGGCGCCTTGGCGAGGCTGATGCCCTGCTGGTTGTTATCACTAACAAGTACGATATTGAAGCGACGCTTCTGGAGCATACCGTCGAAAGAACCCTTACGGGCAGCGATAGTAACGGTCTTCTGAGCATCATTATACTTGAAATCGATCATAGCATACTTACCCTTCTCGTAGTTGTAGTTGGTTCCCTCATCCTCATAGAGTGTATAAGAACCGTCCTTGCCTGCATAAACATAGAGATCGATGAGCTCAGCCTTCTTCTGATCACTCCACTCCATCTCAGGACCCACAGGAAGAATAGAACCCTCTGGAACAAAGACAGGAATCTTATCGAAAGGTGCATCGGCTACGATAGTCTGTCCACCGGAATAGTGCTTACCTGTATAGAAATCATACCAGCCCTTCTGCTTAGGAAGATAAACATTGCGGCTATACTTCTGATACTCGCCTACAGGACAGGCCATCAAGGCAGAACCGAACATCCACTGGTCTTTGATGTCGTAAACATTGTCATCGCCGTTGAAGTCCATTACCAATCCACGCATCATGGTGTAATCCTTGAAGTGAACCATACCTGCCATACTGTAGAGGTAAGGCATCAGACGGTAACGGAGCTTATCGTAAGCAACGATGGTCTTGTAAGCTGGATGATCTGCCGGTGCAATGTTCCAGACCTCACGGGTAGGCCACTGACCATGGGTACGATAAAGAGGAACGAAGCAGCCGAACTGGTTCCAACGCGCCTGCAACTCGCGCCATTCCTTCAAGTCAGCATTCTCCTTAC
Source organism: Segatella sp. (assembly GCF_977051555.1). Classification (NCBI taxonomy): domain Bacteria; kingdom Pseudomonadati; phylum Bacteroidota; class Bacteroidia; order Bacteroidales; family Prevotellaceae; genus Segatella; species Segatella sp. The sequence continues at coordinate 49,207 of NZ_CDRSSE010000014.1, read as the reverse complement.
CGGTCTTATCAAACTCCTGCTGGGCAGCTACGTATCGGTTTTCTACACAGAAACCGCCCTGGTCCATTCCCCAGAAAGGAAGACCTGCCATAGAATAGTTCAAACCGGCTGTCATCTGGGCACGCATATCTTCCCAACGGGTAGCGATGTCGCCCGACCAGGTAGCTGTACTGTAACGCTGCTCACCGGCAAAACCAGAACGGGTCAGGAGGAAAACACGTTGGTTAGGGTTCACGCTGCGCTGTCCGTTATAGATAGCATCAGCATTCACGATGCTGTAAGCATTGAAATATTCGGTAGATGTACCCAGAGCTGTAGGACCCGAAAGTGCCTTGCGGTACCACATCGGAGTACAGTCGCGAACGTTTGGTTCAGATGCATCCATCCACCAGGCATCAATTCCGAACTTATACTTGGTATAGAGATTCTCGTCCATCTGGCGCCAGAACATCTTGCGGGCACCATCTGAGTAAGCATCATAGAATGAACCGCGGAAGCCGAGCCAGTCGTGAATATCATCCTTGATAGCCTGATGATACATCCAGCCCTTGCTGTCGAGTTCCTTATAGTTCTTGACAGTATCATAGAACTTAGGCCATACTGAAATCATGAATCTTCCGTTCATCGCGTGTACGCTGTCGAGCATTGCCTGTGGGTTAGGATAACGTGCCGCCTCAAATTCATGACTTCCCCAAGAATCCAGTTTCCAGTAGTTCCAGTCCTGAACGATATTGTCTACAGGAATCTTCAGGTCACGGAACTTCTTCAGGTTCTCTTCGATGTCCTTGCTGCTCTGATAGCGCTCACGGCTCTGCCAGAAACCGAGGGTCCACTTAGGATAAAGCGAAGCCTTACCTGTCAAAGTACGGTAGCCTGAAATCACCTCATCCAGATTCTGACCTGCGATGAAGTAATAGTCCATATCCGGTGACATCTCACTCCAGATACTCAACTGGTTCTTCTCAGCCTCAGATCGAGGAGCTGCTACACGAAGACCGCAGTAAGAAACATCACCATCAGGCTGCCATTCGATGCGGATAGGAGTCTTTACGCCCTTCTTGATAGGAGTTTCAAACTTATAAGAGTTCGGATTCCAGGCTGTACGCCAGCGCTCAGGAACTACCAGTTTGCCATCGATATAAATCTTCATGTAGCCGGCATAATAGAGGATAAACTGATAGAAGCTGTTACTTGGAGCTTCCACATAACCCTCGTAAACCACCTTGGAACCATTCAGGGCAAAGCCCTTTGGCAGGTTCTGAATACCACCCTTGTCGGTCTGGTTGCAGATTTCAGAAGTCTCAGGCATTGCATACTCAAAGTAAATGCTATCTTCGCCACGGACAATCTTCTTACCGTTCTTATCCACATAAGTACCTGTCAACTGACCTTCCTTACCATCTTTATCATAGAGTTTGAAGGCACGGTTCAGCTGGAGATAATCTTCCGGATTACCCCAACGGCAATAAGAATAAGAATCCCAGAGGATACCATAGTTTTTATTAGAGATGACGAAAGGCACACTCACCTTAGTATTATACTGGAAGAGGTCTTCGTTCTTACCCTTCATGTTGAGTTCCTCACTCTGATGCTGACCGAGACCATAGAACGCCTCGTTATCTGGAGAGTTGAAGAGCGCACGCCATGACCATCCATGCTTCTGTGCTTCAGGAACCTTGGCAATGTCTACACCGATTTCACGGTCAGGCACAGTAAACGGCTTGAATGTCTTTCCGCCCTGAGCCACCTCATTGAGAAGGACATTGTCTTTCAAGTCATAGAAAGTAATCTGACCCGTAGCCTCGTTCATGACAGCACGCATGGCTGCAGTGGTAATGATGAGATTGTCTCCCTGCTCTTCCACCTTATAGTTTGCCTTGCTGTTTTGAGGCACAATAATCAGACTCTGTTTGTTACGGAAACTCTGTTCGGCTGTAGCTTGAACACGGATAATCTTATCGCTCACCACCTGGAGGCGAATCTGACTAGGACCAAAATTCTGGTGTTGCTTCAACTGAACAGTGAGATAATTACCATTCTGGTTGAAACCTGCTGCCTGCATGCCTGTGGCACTCATCAGCAGCACTGCTGAAATCAATAATGTTTTAGTTAGTCTCATTTTATACGTTTAAAGGAAAGTTTAAAAATCTGCGGCAAAGATACGAGAAAATTCCCGTATCTTTGTGCGCAAATGTTTTATGTATGTGTATAAAATGTTAATCAGATGCGTAAATTACTCTGATTCTGATAGATTCTTACGATATTGAGACGGCGTAACGCCATACGCGTCTTGGAAGTATTTAGTGAAATAACGTGGATTATTGAATCCCACCTTATAGGCTATTTCACTGATGTTCAAGTCGCCCGAGCGCAGGAGATGCTCTGCAAATTTGATACGCTTGGTTCTGAGATACTCAGAAGGTGTAATACCCGTCAGCGAAATCATGCGCTTATATAATTGTACGCGCGAAATGCTAAGATGAGTACTCAGCGATTCTACCGATGTTTCAGGATTGCTCATATGATCGCGGATATAAACATTCACCTCATCGATAAATTTGCGGTCGGCCTCTGTGATTACATATTCTGTGCTTACGTTCTTGCGTTTCTTCAAGAGGTTCAGAATACAGAGATTCAACATATCAATATCGAATGGTTTGGCAATATACTCGTCAGCACCACACTTCAGACTTTCCTTGCGCTGCTCATCTCCCATACGGGCAGAGAGCATGATGAAAGGTATGGCTGTTGTTTCGTCATTGTCCTTACACATCCGGCAGAGTTCATTACCATCCATCACAGGCATCATCACGTCGCTCAGGATGATGTCTGGACGACGGTCGATAATCTTGTTCCAGGCATCCTGACCATTGACAGCCTCAACAACCGTATAGTCTGTCAATACTTCGTTCATAAACTCACGGAAGTCGTCGCTGTCGTCAACGAGGAGTACTACCGGTTTCTTGATCATCGATTCACCTGGCTGATGCACATGTTTACTCATTCCGTAGAGAACATTCTTACCAGCATCAGGATCATCATCATCTGCCTGATGCACCGTGGTTATGATAGGTGCTGCACGCAGCGAACCGAGATGTGCCGTAGAATTGGAGGTTGTACTGCTCTCTATCGGAAGGTCAACCATAAAGATGGTTCCTCCGCTTGGATTATCTGTAACATCCACCTTACCGCCATGAAGTTCGGCAAACTTCTTAACCAGGTTCAAGCCTATTCCGCTACCACCCTGAGGCTGCATTTCGGTGCCATTGACCTGATAGAAACGCTCAAACACATGTTCCTTCTCCTCATCGCTGATGCCCTTGCCAGTATCAGATACAGAGATGCGGAGCATATCCGAATCCTTGTCGCCAACACGCTGGCGGAGTGCGATGCTCAGAGAAACGGTGATAAATCCTCCATCTGGCGTAAACTTATAAGCATTGCTCAAGAGGTTATTCACGATTTTTCCTACCTTATCAGCATCGAACGACATCTGCAGACTAGGCACCGTAGAATCGAAGGCAAGCGTTACCTTGCTGTTTGCCAAAGTACGGAACGAAGTACAGATATTATCCACGAAGCTCACGATGTCGATATGCGACAGCGTAAGTTTCTCCTTGTTCTGGTCTATCTTGCGGAAGTCGAGAATCTGGTTTACCAGATTGAGCAAACGGGTAGCATTGCGATGAATCATCTCCAGCTTCCTGCGTTTAGACTCTTCTCTTTCTTCCCGAATCATATTTACCAGCGGCGAGATAATCAAGGTGAGCGGTGTACGGAGTTCGTGGCTCACATTGGTGAAGAAGTTGAGTTTGAGTTCGTTCAACTCCTTGGTCTTCTTGATACTGTCTTCCTTGCTCTGGAGTTCGAATTTTACACGCTGCTTTTCGAGCATACGTTTACGGTAGAGATAGAAAGCTACACCTATTAATATAATATATACGATGAACGCCCAGATAGAGAGATAGAAAGGCGGGTGAATATGAATCTTCAGCGTGCTCACCTCTTCGCTCACACTACCATCCGCATTCACCACCTTTGCTTCCAGGACATAGCTGCCCGAAGAGAGATTGGTAAAGGTTGCCTCCGGACGTCCTTCCGGTGTCAGCATCCATTTGTCATCAAGTCCCTTCATGCGATAGAGGAAACGGCAACGTGCCGGAATACTTACCTGGTCGGAAGCCAGCTGTATGGTAAACGCCTTATCCTTATAACTGAGATCCAGTTCAGGATTCGTATCGAGCGATTTTTCCAGAGGCACTCTTCCCTCAAACTCCTCACCTGCCTTGAGCGGATGATCGAAGAGTACGAAACCGCTAAACAGGACATGTGCATGTTTCTGTGCAGGACGGATCTTGGCAGGATTGATGATATTAATACCATCCTGACCACCGATGGCGATGGATCCATTTCTCATCAGACAGGCAGAACGCTGGTTAAACTGGCGGCTCTGCAAGCCATCGAGCGAATTGAAGCTGATCATCGTGATGTCCCATTGGCCCTGGTTATTCTTGGTCAGCGTAACACGGGTAACGATAAATTCAGAAACCAGCCAGATGTTATGCTGCTTATCTTCGAGCACCATGCAGCCCACCGTGCCCTGCGTACCATTGAGGTCATTGATTGACTCCAACTGCCCTGAAGCCTCATCATACATGGTGATTCCCGCCGGCGAAGCCATCCACAGAAAGCCGCGGCTATCCTTCATCATGTAGTTCAAGGAAGGACTAGGGAAAGGCTGTCCGTCCTTGGTTGTATTCACATTGGTTACCTTCCGGGTTCCGAAATTAAAGATAGAATAGTTCTGCGAATGACCTATCAGGATTTCATCTTTATTCGGCAGGAAGAGCGAGTTGATAAAATCACTGGATATGCCTGAGTTCTGAACATTGTAGGTTGTAAACTTACCACTTTCAGGATTATAAATCTGGAAGCCTGAGCCCAAGGTTCCGATAATCAGGCGATGATACGGATCTTCGGCAAGACACCAGACGCTGTTATTGGCAAGACCGCCAGGAGCTGCCTGAAAACTCTTCCATCTGCCGTTTTTATATTGGGCAAGTCCACCATTGAAGGTTCCGAAATACATCGTACCATCAGCCATGGTTACGCTGCTGACCACAATATCCGAAGCCAGACCGGTTTCTGCCTGTGAGAATCGCCAGCTCTGTCCGGTAAGCGGACTGTAGCAAACAATACCGCTATCATTGGTTCCGCACCAGAGATTACCATTCAGATCCTGCGTGATAGTACACACATCACCAAGCGGAACAGTTGTGAATTTCTGAGCGTCAGGCGAATAATAAGCCACGCCATTCTTGTAACTACCTACCCAGATAGCTCCCTCATCATCCACATAAACCTTCTGCAGGGAATTGTCAACGATACTTCCCTTTGCTTCAGAATGAACATATTGACGGCAGATTTTGCGTTTGAAATCAACGAAGAAGAGACCGTTATGGTCGGAAGCCACCCAGAGATTGCCTGCCTTATCACGGGCTATATCGCGCATCAGAATATGGGTTGGGCAAGGAATATCAATGCCCATGTTTGTAAGATAAGAACGTGCATCGGTCCATTTTCCGGTTTTAGACTGATACACGTAATTAGCATTACTTACAGAAACCCAGAAACCACCTATACCATCATAGAAAGTATAGGCGCCATTATCACCGGCAGCTTTATGGGTGGCAAGGAAGGAATTGGACCAGAGAACCTTCTGTTTCTGTCCGTTGACACGGCAGATTGTACCATCACCATAGGTAATGAGCGCATCGCCGTCAACCTCGGTTATTTTACTGATATTTCCCTCTTTCAGACAGCCCGGCTGAGCCTTTTTGGTAAATTTAAAAAGGTAGGTATTCCTGGTTTTGGCATTATGAAAGTAGAGTCCCTGTCCGTAGACAGCTATCCACATGTTCTTATCCTTATCTATCAGGAGTTTATAAGGAGGTCCCTGCACGTGGATGTTTTTGAGCCATTCTTCCGGTTTGCGGTTAAACTGCTCTTCATCATATTTGTAGATGCTGTAACCCACAGAGGTATGCACCCAGATATTTCCATCATAGTCTTGCTGAAGTTCATCTACCGAATTGTTAGGCAGCGACTTATCATCAGTGTTGCTATAATAGAAAGTTTTCATACGGAAGCCGTCAAAGCGGCACAGTCCCGACTGGGTACCGAACCAGATGTAGCCTCTGATGTCCTTGAGGATGGCACCCACCTGACTGTTCGTAAGTCCATCATGATTGGTGAGGCTGCTGAATTCTACGTTCTCATAGGCAGCCCATGCCCTACCCGGCTGCATAAGCAGCAAGAGCAGAAACAGCACGATGGCATGTTTCAAGTAGTTTTGTTTTTTTATCATCATAATCGTAGGTTTATATATATTTATCTGAAAAGATTTTTTATTTCTATAATAGGTTTTATTTCATGTCGTTTTTTTCAGAACTTTCGCGTATTTTCAGAATCATCGGTACCACTTTTTTGTAGATTCTATCATCTCCATTGATACTTCTCATGAGTAGATCACAGGCTGTGGTTCCCTGTTCGTGTGCCTTGTCCATGATAGCCGAGAGTTTCGGCGTAACGAAGGCAGCAGTATCACCATCGGTAAAACCGATGATAGCAACATCCTCTGGTATTCGGAGCCCTTTTTCCTTGATAGCATCGAAGGCGGCATAGGTGATAATATCGTTAAAGGCAAGAATGGCATCAGGTCTGTCCTCCTTTTCGAGGAGACGGAGGGTAGCGTTTCGGGCCACATCGAAATCGATTCTGTCGCAAACTACGAGGTCACGGTCGATAGGGATGCGGTTCTCTCTCAGCGCCTCCAGATAACCGTGTTTTCTGCGGCGCACCATATCAAGATGGTTTGGACCGCCGATGAAGGCGATGCGGCGCGAACCGGTATCTATCATGTGCTGGGTAGCCTCCTGGGCTGCAACATCACCATTGCCTACTACCTGGGAGAACTTATCATCCAGACAGCAACGGGCAAAGAACACCAGTGGCACTCCCATCTTATGCAACTGCTCGAAGTGAGAATAGTCAACCGTATCCTGTGCCAGGCAGGCGATGATGCCTTCCACATGCATATTCAGGAAGTTTTCTACAGCTCGCTTCTCATGTTCTGTATTCTCGTGGCTGTTGGCGCTGATTACCGAGTAGCCATTTTTTACAGCATAATCTTCTATGCCATCCAGCACGGCAGCATAATAATGGGTCACTAAGTTGGGCACAATCACGCCAATCACCCTTGGTGCTTCTTTTCTGAGGCTTTGTGCAAAGGGGTTTGGACGGTAATTGAGTTCCTTGGCAAGGTTTTTCACCTTTTGAGTCATCTCCTCTCCTACTTCATGGCTGTTGCGCAGGGCTCTAGATACGGTTGCTATGCTAACGCCAAGCTGGTCGGCGAGGTCTTTCAAGGATGTTCTTCGTTGTTTCATATTTAGTTTACGCTTATTATTGACATTCATTTTTGCATCCACAAACTCTGCATATTTTGTCTTTTCAGACTGCAAAGTTAGTGAATTCTCTGCAAAGATAACAAAATCTTTCGAATGCGCAAACGTTTACGTTATTATTTTTTCGAAAAAGTTTATTTTATAAGGAAAAAACTCGTAATTTTGCAAACTGAAAAGTAATGAATAGTTGATAATAAGTTAGTTAGAAACAAGCGTGGGTTTGGAATGTCGGGAGACAATCCAAACTCTTTTTTTTGCCCCAAAGCCAACAGATGAGCTGACAGGATACAAAAAAAGATGAGGGCAAATACTGAATACTGCCCCCATCTGATATGGTTATTTCTGCTTAAAAACAAATTTCTTCTGTCCCGGATAGTTTACGAATATCGCCACCAGCAGAGACACTATACTCTTCGGAATCATGTAATGCAACTGAATATGCTCGTGCGCATTCAGAAATTCGGTCAGAGCGATAGTGCCGCCCGAATTGAGCATCCAGCTGATGCCCCAGACGATAAAGTAGCGCCAGGCTACACTCTTTTTCTTACTCTTGGAATCGCCGAACACATAGCGGTAATTCAGAATGCAGTTGGTAATGCCGCCACTTATCACTCCCAGCGCATTGGCAAGTCCGTAATAAATGCCAATGATATCTGAGAGGAAGAATGCCAGTCCGAAGTCTACCACTGAGGCACAGGAGGCTGTCAGTTCCGCCTTGCCGAAGGTTACGAGTTCTTCTTTAATCTTGCCCATATTCTCTTGGATTCCATAAGCAGTACGCCTACTATCGTAGTAAGAATACCCAACATGACATCGATGATATAATGATGACCGGAATAAACTGCCGTCCACCAGATTCCCAGACAGATGCAGGCAAAGAGCAATACCGTATACCAGCGCTTGCGGCTCATCACAGCATAAATCGTGGTGAGGAACATATAGGCAGCATGCAGACTAGGCACGGCAGCAAAGACATTGGCATTCTTGCCGTAGAGTCCGTGGAACACGTGCAGTCCGGTCATTTCGTCCCATCTGCCCAGACCAGCCACATTGCCCGGTGTATTGAGCACAGCCTTGAAGCCATAGTTCATAGCATACCATGGCGGAGCAGCCGGATAGAGGTAGTAGCCGATGAAGCCGATGATGTTCACCAGCAGGAAAGCCCAGGAGAAACGTCTGAACCATATAAGCTGTTTCGTAAGATAAAGATAAAGGGCAAAGGCGATTGGCACCGGAACCCAGCAGAGATAGAAGATGCCTGCCCAGAAATCGGCAAAACCGCAATGGTGAACCTTGAAGTATTCGCCCGGAATCATCAGCTGGGTATGGTCGGCTACAGCCTGCAGTTCTGCACTGGATGAAGCAGCAATGCCGAAGAGCGACTTTTCTGCATGATAGAGATTCGCCACATCAATATCGTTCACCATATAGTTAGGATAAAGGCGCATCGAATCGTAGATGATTCCAAAGAGGAACCAAGGCAGAAAATAGAAGGCAAAACGGCGTGTCTTCTTCCAGGCTGCGAGTACAACCAAGAGGATAATCAGATAGATACTAAACACTTTTTTTCTATTTTTTATGGATAGAACTTGAGTTTATTATTTATGAGCATTCATCACGACATAACAATGCCAGATGCGCCAGAAAGCGGTGATGTTTGCCAGTACGGCAATCAGAATCATTCCGCCTGCCAGCCACCAGATATTGCCCGTAAAGCCGGTAATCATCGCTGTAACGGCGGTAACGACAACGCGCTCAGGACGCTGCATGAAACCCACCTTGCACTCAATATCCAAACCCTCGGCACGGGCGCGGACATAACTTACCATCACAGAACCGATCATCGCAGCAAAGGTTACTACGCTCATCCAGAACCAGGTCATATCGCCCTGCATACGTACGAAGATGAGGCAGATGCCAAAGAGACTTACCAGTTCGCTGTAGCGGTCGAGTGTAGAATCCCAGAGTGCACCGAAGAGGCTGCTCTTGCCGCTCATACGTGCCAGTCGGCCATCCATCATATCGAAGAGACCGGCAGCGAGGATGATGAATCCACCCCATCCTACAGTAACCATGCAAGATGCATAGTCAGCCTGCTCTGTTCCGAGCTTCCATGCCGCATCGAGGAAGAAACCGGCTGCCACGATATTGCCCAGAAATCCTACGAAGGTGACAATGTTAGGAGTAATACCTACTGCTATCATCCCCTTGATAAGTGGATTGATGATGGCATAGATAACTTTTTGTAAGAAATCTCTATAATTCATATTTTTATCTATTTGTTTTATTGTCTGTTTAAGAAATGCACGATAAGCTGTTTTAGATGATTCCTGCCGAAACCAGAATAATCTTGATGATGATTAATGAAACGGCTGCATAGAAGCCGCCCAGCAGATCATCTGCCATCACATAGAAGGCGCCCTGCCTGTTATCCAGTTTCTTGATTCCCAGCGGTTTCACCATATCAAAGAAGCGGAAGAGGACAAGTGCCACCAATGCCCACCACCAGGCATCTTTCACTTCGCCCTGAGCCGTGAGCGGAGTCAGCAACGAGAGGGGAATCCACACGCCAGCCATCTCATCTATCACCACGCGGCTCGGATCCTCGCCCCAGTAAGGCTGCAACTGCGCCGTTGCCCAAGTGCCCAGAATGGTAGAAACAATGACAAGAAAGAAGGTGATGCTCTGCAGACTCTCGCCCGTAATACCGAGCCCGTAAGCCAGGGCAGCCCAGATGAGGGTTGCCAATACAGAGCCAGCCGTGCCCGGTCCCCAAGGCCAGAAGCCACTGCCGAAACCGGTGCCTATGATGACGGGCAGCAAAGGAGGCCGCTCGTCGGTAAGATTTCCCTTGTTATTCATTCGCTTGATATTTAATAAGCCCGCAGAAGGGCGTTTCTTCTTTAAATTTCAGTGTGCAAAATTACGCTAAAAAATTAAATTAACCAAATAGTTTTCTTAATTTTTCGGAATTTCATCATATATTGACAGATAATAAGGTGAAATAGAGCAATATGAAGGGGTTTTATACCACTCAGCCTTTCACCACGAAGAGCAGGAACAGGCTGCAGAGAGAACTGCATGAAAGCCTTTTTCTGAAAATCTCATAAAAAACTGAAATAATGAATAGATTTTTGCGTCTATTTACGAATAATGTTATAACTTTGCACCCTGAATAGATTAAATCATGGGCAGAGAGCCCCTATATATAATAAGGTATAAAAATGAAAGGTATTAAAAAGTTGTATTTTACGGTCATACTTCTGATGATTTCTACGCTTCAGATGATGGCCCAGCAGAAGATAACAGGCCGTGTCATCGATGACGACGGTTTTGCCGTTCCGTATGCAAGCGTGCAATACAAAGGGCATAAAATTGCGGTTTCCAGCAACGGAGAAGGTAAGTTTACCATCGATAAGAAACCGGGACTCATGCTCACCGTCAGCGCACTGAGCTACAAGAGCGCCACGGTAAAGGTAGACGAGAAGACCAACTTCCTGGAAATCAAACTGAAAGACGACACCCACAAACTTACCGAAGTGGTGGTAAAATCGAAAAAAGGCCGCTACAAGCGCAAGGATAATCCTGCCGTAGAACTGATGCGCCGCGTGATTGCTGCCAAGAAAAAGAGCGATTTAAGCAACCACGACTATGTGCAATATGATAAGTATCAGAAGATTACGCTCGCGCTCAACGACCTGAAGAAAGAACAGCTCGAAAGCAAGTTCTTCCAGCGCCGCCAGTATCTCCTCGACCAGGTAGAAACCTCTCCGTACAACGGAAAGCTCACCCTGCCTGTCAGCATCGACGAGACGGTTTCACAGCATATTTACCGCAAAGATCCGAAGACCGAAAAGGACATCATCAAGGGTCAGCAGAGCAATGGAATCGGACAGGTAATCCAGACCGGAGAGATTCTCAACACCGCCCTGAAAGAGGTGTTCACCGATGTGGACATCTACGATGATTACGTGCGCCTGCTGCAGTATCCCTTCCCGTCTCCTATCGGCAGAACTGCCATCAGCTTCTACCATTATTACATCGAAGATACGGTGTATGTGGAAAGAGACCTGTGCTACCATCTGCAGTTTATCCCAGCCAACAGTCAGGACTTCGGATTCCGAGGCGAGCTCTATGTGCTTGCCGACAGCAGCCTGCACGTGAAGAAATGTAACCTCTACATGCCTCACAACAGCGATGTAAACTGGGTTACTGACATGAAGATTGAACAGGAGTACACCAAGCTCGACAACGGCGAGTGGGTGCTCTCTAAAGACGATATGATAGCCGAACTGCACGTCAACAAGCTCCTTCAGGACCTGCTAGTGGTGCGAAACACGCGAATCACCGATTATGCCTTCGATGCCTTGCCGAAGCAGCTCTTCAAGGGCAAGGCGAAAATCAGGCACGATATGGATGCGATGAACCGCGATGAGGCTTACTGGAACAAATACCGACAGGTGGACCTCACGAAGAGTGAATCATCGATGGACAGTTTTATCCACCGCATGGAGAACTCCAAGGGATTCAAATACATCATCTTCGGTGTGAGAGCCCTGATGGAGAACTATGTGGAAGTGGCTCATACCAAGGGCAAGAAGGTAACGGTGAAAGACAGTCTGGGTGTTGAAAGAGACAGCATCATCAACGACCGCCGCAGCCTCTTCGACCTCGGACCTATCAACACGTTCCTCTCCAACAACTACGTAGACGGTGTGCGCCTGCGTCTGGCGGGCCGAACGATGGCAGCCCTCAACCCACACTTCTTCTGGGATGGTTACGGCGCCTATGGTCTGAAGAGCAACAAGTGGTATTACGGCCATGTGCTCACCTATTCGTTCAACAAGAAGAAGAACAGTCCGTTCGAGTTCCCGATGCGCAAGCTTACCTTCGAACTGGGGCATGATATTACATCTCCATCCGATGATAACCTGCTGCACAACAAGGACAACTTCTTCATGACCCTCCGTGCCACTACGCAGGACCAGATGTATCAGTATCACCGCCAGAAGGTGACCTTCACCTACGAAACCGACTGGGGTTTCCGCTTCGACACCAGCCTCCGCTGGCAGAGCAACCGCACCGTGGGCAATCTCCACTACTTCAGGGTGAGCAACGGCGAGGAAATACGCAAGATACGCACCACAGAGGCAAGTGTAGGCTTAGATTACAACCCGGGTGTCACCTATGTCAACACCAAGCAGCAGCGTCTGCCTATCAACCTCGACAGTCCTGAGATTTCGCTTCGCCACACCATGGGCTTAGACGGATTCATGGGCGGCCAGTATCAGAGCAACCTCACCACGCTGGGCATTTACAAGCGCCAGTGGCTGGGAAGCTTCGGTTATATGGATTTCAACATCGTGGGCAAGGCGCAGTGGAGCAAAGTGCCTTTCACCATGCTCATCCAGCCACCGGTCAACCTCTCTCTCTTCGAGCAGGAGGCAACCATCAGCATGATGAAGGACTGGGAGTTCCTGAGCGACCGCCAGCTGTTCTGGTCAGTAGCCTGGGATATGAACGGCAAGCTGCTCAACCGCATTCCGCTCATCAAGAAGCTGAAGTGGCGTGAATATGTAGCCATCAAGGGTGTTTGGGGCGATTTGACCAGCAAGAACGACCCAAGCAAGAACCTCAATGATGAGAAGCTCTTCAAGTTCCCTACCAACTCCTATACCTTTGGCAAGACGCCATACTGGGAGTTTGTAGCCGGCGTGCACAACATCTTCAAGTTCTTCGGAATCGATTATGTGCGCCGCCTCAACTATTATGACCATGCAAACATCTCAAAATGGGGCATCCGTATGGGCTTCCTCATGTCATTCTAATAAGAAAAAAAGATGCCTTGATGCAGTATTTTTACTGCATCAAGGCATCTGCGTACATATATAAACAACATATAAGAGAGTAAACACAATGAAGATTCTATTAGCAGACAAACAGGACATCACAAGAGCCGGATTGAGCTATGTGATCAGTAAGATAGAGGGTTTGGAAACCCGGACCATCGAAGACAAGGCAGACCTGATGCTTGCCTTAAAGGAGAATGAGGATACGGTTGTAATACTCGACTACACCCTTTTCGACATCAATGATGCTGCCGAGTTACTTATTTTAAACCAGCGTTTCCCTTATACGCGCTGGCTACTGTTCAGTGAGGATTTGAGTGCCGATTTTGTCAAGATTCTCATCGCCAGCAGTACGCAGTTCAGCGTATTACTGAAGGAGTGTTCGCTAATGGAAATCAAGGAGGCGATACGTTTCTGCGTGGCAAGCAACCGTTTTGTCTGCCAGCGCATGATGGAGGTACTTCTGGCTCCGAAACAGGAGGAGCAGGAGAAAATCAACCTCACCAAGACCGAGACAGAGATTCTGAAGGACATTGCGCTGGGAATGACAACGAAAGAAATAGCCGAGAAGCGTTTTTCCAGCTTCCATACGGTCAATACCCACCGCAAGAACATATTCCGCAAGCTGGGCGTAAACAACGTTCACGAGGCTACGAAATATGCGCTGAGAGCCGGTTTGGTAGATTCGGCAGAATACTATATTTAACTATCAACTTTTCATTGGGGGGTTAACAGGGTTAACAGTTAACAGCTGTTTTTTGCATGGTCCCCCTCGCGCACCTTATTATATAATAATATATATATACTTATTTTTATATAAGTGTGTGGATGGAAGTATGCATTTTTGGGGTGTTAACTGTTAACCTGTTAACCCCCATCTTAATTTTCTCTTTCCAGAGCGCATCTTTTTTTCTTGGCAAGCGTCTTATATTAAGACGGAGAAGTGCCTTATATTAAGACAGATAAGAGGCTTAAATGATGACCAGCGGGAGGCTTCAATGATGCCTCACGAGGGGGCAATTAATGCGTCGCGACGGAAGAATTGGTGCGTCGCGACGGAAATAATATTGCGTCGCGACGCAAAAAATAATGCATCGCGATGGAAAAAAACAGCCATTTTACAGCCATTTTTCATCCTATCGCGATGCATTCTTCATTTTCTCAACCGGAAAACTATGAGTTGCTAACCGGAAAGCTATGAGTTGAGAACCACAAAACTATGAGTTAGTTTTTTTAACTTTTTAGCCCATTTTCTATCTTTTTTACGCCTAAACGGCTCAAAACAGAGACTTTTAAATCTTCTTCTTATAGCAGCGATGACGGCGATGCTGCTCGCTCTCCAGATACTGCCACTGGCTCTGAACACCGGTATTGGTCTCCATCTGCGGCATTGCCTCAGCCCATTTAAAGCCATAACGGCGATACTGCTTTATCAGATCGGCAAAAATAAGCGCGTTGGCTCCCTTCTTGCGATATTCCGGAAGAACACCTATCAAGAGCAAATCTACCGTATCCGTCTTGTGCCACTTCAGAACCTTCAGCACCTTCAGCCAACCCGTAGGGAAAAGCTTGCCATCGCCTATCTCGCGCAGCGCATCGGTAAACGAAGGGAAGGAAACACCGAAGGCTACCAGCTTGTTGCCAGCGTTGCCATCTACCACACCCGTTACCAGGTTCAAGTCAGCCTTCTTGATATAAGTATTTACATATTCATCTATCTGCTTCTCCGTAAGCTGCTGGAAATCATAGAGATTCTTGTAAGTCTCGTTCACGATTTCGAACACCTTCCTGCCCATTCCTCCCGAGGTCAGTTCCCGGCGGGTGAACTTATGAACATGCAGATTATATCGGCTCTCTATCATCTGGGCAGTCTTGGCAAACTTAGCCGGCGTCACTTCCGGAATCCTGATGCGGTACTCCAGCCAGTCGTTATCCTTCTCATAGAGCGGATAACTCTCCAGATGCGTCTTGTAATAAGGATAATTGTAATTGATATACATCGTAGACTTCCGGTCGAAGCCCTCGATGAGCAAGCCCTCACGGTCCATATCCGTAAATCCGAGCGGACCTACGCATTCGTTCATTCCCTTGCTCTTGCCCCAGTTTTCTACCGCGCGCAACAAGGCACAGGAAACCGCTACATTATCCACGAAATCGAACCAGCCGAAGCGAACCTGCTTCTTGTTCCACTCTTCGTTGGCACGATGGTTGATAATGCCAGCAATTCTACCTACGATACGAGCCTCGCTGTCAACCGCCAGGAAGTATTGAGCCTCGCAGAATTCGAAGGCAGGATTCTTCTTTGGGTCCAGCGTATTCATCTCGTCGAAACGCAAAAAAGGAATGGCAAACTTATGGTCTCTGTAGAGATCATAATGAAACTGAATGAAGGTTTTCAGCCCTTTTTTAGTCGTTATCGGTATGATTCTTATCTCATCATTCATTAGTATATTGTTTTATGTATATATATTCAATTGCGGTGCAAAAATACAATAAATTTATGAATAATGCAACTCTTTTCTTATAAATTTATAAAAGTTGGTTCATAATTGTCCAACTTTGTGGATATTTATGTACCTTTGCAGGTTGAAATGCCCCAAAAGAGCATCATAAAGTTATGAAGAAAGAGAAAAGAGACAACTATACGTTCCTCACACATGCCCCTGTGCATCATGTGATTTTTACGATGGTCATACCAACGATTATCAGTATGCTGTCGACGAGCATGTACAATCTCGCCGACACCTATTTCGTGGGCAGCATCAACACGCAGAGTGTGGCAGCGGTAGGCGTTTCCTTTGCAGCAATGGCTGTGATTCAGGCGATTGGTTTCTTCTTCGGTCACGGAGCGGGCAATTATGTTTCGCGACAGTTGGGCGCCAAGCATACGGAAGAGGCACAGAAGATGGCAGCCACGGGCTTTGTGCTGAGTTTTCTTACCGGTCTCCTCATCGCCATCCTGGGCCATCTTTTCCTCACACCGCTCTGCCTTCTGATGGGTTCTACGCCCACCATTCTTCCTTACACCGAGCGTTATCTGGGCATAATCCTGCTGGGTGCTCCCTTTATGACCACCTCGCTCACGCTGAATAATCTGATGCGATTCCAGGGTAATACGATGTATGCGATGAAGGGCATCATGTCGGGTGTGCTGCTCAATCTGATTCTGGCTCCACTGTTCATCCTCTACTTCCAGCTGGGCATTACGGGAGCCGCCGTAGCCACGCTCATCAGCCAGTGTTTCGGCTGCGCCATGCTCTTCTGGATGACGCATAAAGGCGAGAACATCCGCATCCATCTGCGCAATTTCACCCCTACCCGCGCCTTTGCCAAGGAGATTATCTTCGGCGGAACCCCTTCGCTGTCGAGACAGGGTCTGGGAAGTATCGCTACGCTGATGCTCAATGTGGCGGCAGGTGCTTTTGGCGATGCAGCCATTGCGGGCATGAGCATCGTTACCCGCATCTCCTTCTTCACCTATGCGATGGTCATCGGTCTGGGACAGGGATTCCAGCCGCTCTGCGGATTCTGCTACGGCGCCAAGCTTTACGACCGCGTAAAGGAAGCCTTCTTTTTCTGCATCAGATGCGGCACGGTTTTCCTCGCCGTCTGTGCCATCCTCGGCTTCATCTTCTCAACTTCCATCATCAGCATCTTCCGCGATGATGCGGCGGTTGTAGCCGTAGGTTCGGTGGCTTTGCGATGGCAGGTGCTCAGTTTTCCGCTCGTAGCCACCATCGTGCTCACCAATATGTTGATGCAGACCATCCGTAAACCGGTGAGAGCCAATATCGTAGCGGCGGCACGAAGCGGGCTGTTCTTCATTCCGCTCATCTTCATCCTCCCCTATTTCTTCGGACTGCTGGGCGTGGAGATGTGTCAGATGTGGGCAGATTTCTGCTCGTTTGCCGTAGCGGTTCCGATAGCCTGGAGCGCTTTCAGGGATATGAGAAGAGAGCAGATGGAACTTGGGAAAAGCCACTAGAAGACAAGAAGATACTAGAAGATAAGAGAAAATACTTGAGATAAGAGAAATGGATAAGACGTATTACATAGGATTGGACGTTGGCTCTACGACAGCCAAAATAGCCGTTATCGACAGCGATAACCGGGTAATTTACTCAAAATACGAACGCCACAACGCTCGTGTCAACGAACTTGTGTCGCAATATTTCGATGAGATTTTAGCCCTTACCGGCGATGCAGAGGCAAGAATCTGCGTAACGGGAAGCGTAGGAATGGCTACTGCCGAACAGCTCCAGGCGGAGTTTGTACAGGAGGTGGTGGCTGCATCGGTCTATGCCCGTACGGCTCATCCTGAGGCGAAGGCGCTCATCGATATCGGCGGCGAGGATGCGAAGGTTATCTTCTTCAAGGAAAACGGAAATATGGAACTGCGCATGAACGGCAACTGTGCCGGCGGAACGGGCGCTTTCATCGACCAGATGAGTGTGCTGATGGGCGTAGAGAACCAGAAGATGAGCGAGTTGGCGATGAAGGCAGAACACGTTTATCCGATGGCTGCCCGCTGCGGCGTATTTGCCAAGACCGACATCCAGAACCTGATGGCGCGCAATCTGCCCGAAGCAGATATTGCAGCCAGCATCTTCCATTCCATCGCCGTACAGACGGTGGTTACGCTTTCTCACGGCATCAGTTTCGAGGCTCCTATTCTGCTCTGCGGCGGTCCGCTGACCTTTCTTCCGGCTCTCCGCAAGGCTTTCTGCGATTATCTCCATCTCTCTCCAAACGATTTCATCGTATCAGGAAACAGCAATCTCATTCCGGCTCTGGGCTGTGCTTACCGGGCTAAATCGGCAGATTCTGCAGCCTCAGTATCTGTTCTCAGAAGTCGGATGAAAAAAGAAATACAAACGGAATGGACCAGCAGTCTGCTGCCCCTGTTCAAAAACGAGAAAGAGCACCAGGAATGGCTCAAATCAAAAACGAAATTCGCTACCGAAACCAAACCGCTGAATAAAGGAAAACAGCAGGTTGTGATTGGTATTGACTCGGGCTCTACTACGACGAAGATTGTTGCGGTAAGGGTGAATGCGGAGACGCCTACGGGAGATATTGTCTTTACCAATTACCGCCTGAATCTGGGAAATCCGATCAAGGCGGTAGCGGATGGACTGAACGCCCTGAAGCAGGAGGCAGCATTGCGAGGCGCTGAACTGGAAATCGTTGGCTCCTGCTCTACAGGCTACGGCGAAGAACTCATCAAAGCGGCTTTCGCTCTCGACAACGGCATTATCGAAACAATGGCGCACGAAAGAGCGGCGGCTTCACTCATGCCTGATGTCAGTTTTATCCTCGACATCGGCGGACAGGACATGAAGGCTATCTTCGTTGAGAAAGGGGCTGTGGTGCGCATGGAACTGAACGAGGCGTGCAGTTCTGGTTGCGGAACATTCATCCAGACCTTTGCCAACAATATGGGGTATTCTGTAGGCGATTTTGCCCAACTCGCCTGCCAGTCGAAGGCTCCCTGTGACCTCGGAACCCGCTGCACCGTCTTCATGAACTCGAAGGTGAAACAGGTGCTCAGAGAGGGTGCTTCTGTAGCCGATATTTCTGCCGGAATCTCTTATTCGGTCATCAAGAACTGTCTTTATAAGGTACTGAAACTCCATGGTAATGAGAACCTTGGAGGCAAAATCGTTGTACAGGGAGGTACGATGAGAAACGATGCGGTAGTAAGAGCTTTTGAGTTGCTCACCCATACCGAAGTAGCACGAAGCAACATGCCTGAACTGATGGGCGCCTACGGCTGCGCCCTTCATGCGGCGGCTGATTACAATCATCGCACATCTGCAGAAGACGAGCACCCTGTCTCATCTAGAACCATCGATGATCTGCAGAATCTGGCTCATTACGAAACCAAGCAACTGCAATGCAAAGGCTGCGAAAACCATTGTTATGTTTCCCGCTACACCTTTGCCGGCGGCAACAGGTTCTACTCCGGAAATAAGTGTGAGCGTGTGTTCAACAACAAGGGAGCAAACGGGATAAAAGGCAAAAATATTTACGAATACAAATACCGTTTACTGTTTGATAGAGAGACAGTTAACCCACCTGCTACCGCGTTTCGCGGTAGATGGGTAGGCATTCCTCGCATCCTCAACATGTATGAGGAATATCCGTTCTGGAATGCGCTGCTCCGGGCAGCCGGATTTGGCGTGATTCTCTCTTCCGATTCCACTTTCAGCCAGTATGAAGGAGCCTTGAATACGGTGATGAGCGACAATATCTGCTTCCCGGCAAAACTGGCTCACAGTCATCTGAAGGAACTCAACGAGAACCCGAAGGTTGACCGCATCCTCATGCCATACGTGGTTTATGAACATAATGACGACCCGAAGAATACGCTGAACAGCTTCAACTGTCCGGTCGTTTCGGGCTACAGCGATGTCATCAAGTCGGTCATCAACCTGAAGAAACCAATCGATACGCCTGTCATCAACTTTGCCCAACCTAAGGCGCTGGAAAAACAGATTACCGATTATCTCAAGCAACTGGGAGTAAGCAAGAAGACTGCCCACAAAGCGCTGAGAGAGGCTCTCTATGCCCAGGCAGTATATGCTGCAGAAATCAAGAAACAGGGCTGGGAGATTCTGAAGCAGAAGAAGGGACTTACGATTCTCCTGGCTGGCCGTCCTTATCATACCGACCCGCTGATTCAGCACAAACTGAGCGAGATGATTGCCAACCTGGGAGTCAACGTCATCAACGAAGATATCGCCAGAGGCTCATCAGACAATAACGAAGCATACAACTGCCAGCCAGAGACTTATCTCGTTAAACAATGGGCGTATATGAACCGCATTCTGAAGGCTGCGCAATGGGCTGCCGAACAGGGCGATGAGGTTCATTTCGTACAGATGACCAGTTTCGGCTGCGGCCCTGACAGTTTTATCCAGGACGAGATTCGCGACATCATGAAGCGCCACAACAAGCCATTCACGCTCTTGAAGATAGATGACGTGAGCAATATCGGCTCCCTGAAACTCCGTGTCCGCTCGCTGATAGAAAGCCTGAAGGGAGTGAAGAATTCAACACTCAACATTCAACATTCAACACTCAACACTCAACATTCAACACTCAACATTCAACATTTACACCAGACCAAGGTGTTCACCAAGCAGGACGTTCATCGCAAGATTCTCGCACCTTTCATGACCGAATACCTCACCCCTATCATTCCGCCTATCCTGAAACTGATAGGCTATGATGTAGAGGTGCTTCCGATGAGCGATGAGGTAAGTGCCGAACTCGGTCTGAAGTTTGCCAACAACGAAGTCTGCTATCCGGCAACCCTTATCGTCGGCGACATCATTAAAGCCTTGAAATCAGGCAGATACGACCTAAACAATACGGCGGTAGTGATGAGTCAGACGGGCGGCCAGTGTCGCGCGACCAACTACGCCGGTCTCATCAAGCGAGCGATGATTTCGAACGGATTTCAGGACATTCCGCTGCTTACGCTCGGTGTAACAGCCTCAACAGGCGAAGCATCAGGCTCAACAGACGACAAGCAAGACTACAACGAGCAGGACGGCTTCAATGTGCCTTGGCTGAAATACAGTCAGATTATCGTTACCGCCATTTTCTACGGCGACGCGATCAACGAGATGTATAACGCCTGTATCGTAAGAGAGCGTAAACCGGGCATTGCCAGAGAGTTGCGCGATAAATACATGCAGCTGATAGACGGCCCTATCGCCCGCAATTCAGCCAAGGAACTCATCCAGCTCCTGGAACAGGCAGCCGAAGAATTCGACCAGATGACCCTCGACAGAACATTGCCGAAGGTAGGAATCGTAGGCGAAATCTTCCTGAAGTTCAATCCTTTCGCCCATCAGTTCCTGGAGCAGAACATCATTTCGCGTGGCATTGAGGTGGTTCCGCCTCTGCTCGCCCCCTTCTTCCTGCAGGAATTTGTGAATGTAGAGATACAGAAACACATGCGGCTGAGTTGCACCAAAGTGCCCGATTTCATCATCAAGGGCGCTTACCAGGCGCTGGTTGGCAGAAGATTGCGCCAGGTAAACAAGGCAGCCGGCAAGTTCCGCTACTTCCGTCCGTTCACCAATATCTATGATGATGCGAAGGACGTAAAGGGACTGGTTTCGCTCGCAGCCCAGTTTGGCGAAGGCTGGCTTCTGCCTGCCGACATCGTAGGTTACATCCGCGACGGCGTGAACAACATCATCTCGCTCCAGCCTTTCGGCTGCATCGCTAACCACGTGATTTCCAAAGGCATCGAGAAACGTCTCCACGACCGGTTCCCAATGCTCAACCTCGTATCGCTCGACTTCGATTCCGGAGTTTCAGAGGTAAATGTCACCAACCGACTGCTCCTCTTCCTGGACAGTATCGCAAAATAAGACAAGCCAGCCCCATGTACGGCAAAACACCGTACATGGGTCTCTCCGTCTTTCATCCCTCAAAGAATCACTAAAAAAAATACAAAAAACCGTGGCTATTTCTTTGTCATTCAAGAAAATAATCGTATCTTTGCACTCAAATTTTATTGAGACATTAAGAAAATGAGTAAAGATACATTAACTCATCAGCTGACAGAGACCATCGAGGAGCTTTCGAGCGCCGAATCATTGAGAGGTCTCTTCCATCAGCATCGAGACGGGAATCCACTTCCTTCGGGCAAGGCGCTCGAAGAAATCATCAGTTTGTCCCGTTCTATCCTCTTTCCGGGATATTTCGGCAATTCTTCTGTAAATATCTCAACCATCAAATATCATATTGGAGTAAGAGTAGAAAAGCTCTATGAGATGCTGTCAGAGCAGATCCTCGCCGGTCTCTGCTTCGCCAACGACTGCGAAACGGAAACCCAGGCAGAACTGCAGCATCAGCGTGCCAAGGCAGGCGTGATTGCAGCCAAGGCAATCATGGAGTTTCCAAGACTGCGCAAGATTCTGGCTACCGATGTAGAGGCTGCCTACGAGGGCGACCCGGCTGCCATGAGCCACGGAGAAATCATCTCCTGTTACCCGGTTATCAAGGCGATTACCAACTACCGCATCGCTCACGTACTGCACGAACTGGGAGTGCCGCTCATTCCACGTATGATGACTGAGCTAGCCCATTCTGAAACCGGTATTGATATTAACCCGGAGGCTACCATCGGCAAGCACTTCACCATCGACCACGGTACGGGTGTGGTGATTGGAGCTACCTGCATCATCGGCGACAATGTGAAGCTCTACCAGGGTGTAACCCTCGGAGCCAAGAGTTTCCCACTCGATAAGGACGGCAACCCTATCAAGGGAATTCCTCGCCACCCTATCCTCGAAGATGATGTCATCGTCTACGCCAATGCCACCATCCTCGGCCGCATCACCATCGGAGAAGGCTGCGTAGTGGGAGCCAACGTATGGGTTACCAAGGATATGAAACCGAAAACAAAGAAATATAAAAAAGAAAAACAAAGTTTATTAGATATAGAATTCAATAATGGAACAGGAATTTGAACTCATTGCCAAGACCTTCATGGGCCTCGAGCCTGTCTTGGCTGAAGAGCTCACCCAGTTGGGTGCCAATAATGTACAGATCGGTCGCCGCATGGTGTCTTTCACAGGCGACAAGGAAATGATGTATCGTGCTAACTTCCAGTTGCACACAGCCATCCGTATCTTAAAGCCTATCAAGCACTTCAAGGCTAGAAGCGCTGAAGAGGTGTATGATCAGATCCAGAAGATCAAGTGGGATGACATCTTAGACGTGAAGAAGACTTTCTCTGTTGACTCAGTAGTCTACTCAGAGGAGTTCCGCAACTCACGCTTCGTAACCTACAAGGTAAAGGATGCGATTGTTGACTGGTTCCGCGAGCAGCAGGGTACACGTCCAAATATCAGCGTATCTAACCCGGATATCCGCCTCAACATCCACATTGCAGAAGACAATGCCACATTGAGTCTCGATTCGAGTGGTGAGAGTCTGCACCGCCGTGGCTACCGCCAGGAGCAGGTAGAGGCTCCGCTGAACGAGGTTCTCGCTGCAGGTATGATTCTGATGACTGGCTGGAAGGGCGAATGCGATTTCATCGACCCGATGTGTGGTTCAGGTACGATCGCCATCGAGGCTGCCCTCATCGCCCGCAACATCTCTCCAGGTGTATTCCGCAAGGAGTTTGCCTTCGAGAAGTGGAACGATTTCGATCAGGATCTCTTCGACACGATTTATAACGACGATTCTCAGGAGCGCGTTTTCGAGCACCATATCTATGGTTACGATGTTGACATGAAGGCTGTAAACACAGCTAATCTCAACGTACGTGCTGCCGGTCTTACCAAGGACATCACCATCTCACAGGCTGATTTCAAGGACTTCACCCAGCCAGCCGAGAAGAGCATCATCGTGATGAACCCTCCATACGGCGAGCGCATCTCTACCCCTAACCTTCTGAACACCTACAAGATGATAGGTGAGCGTTTCAAGAAGGCTTTTGCCGGCAACGAGGCTTGGGTATTGAGCTACCGCGAGGAGTGCTTCGAGCAGATTGGTCTGAAACCATCTATCAAGATTCCTGTATTCAACGGAAGCTTGGAGTGCGAATTCCGCAAGTATGTGATGTTCGACGGCAAGATGAAGGACTTCCGTTCTGAAGGCGGTATTGTGAAGACAGAGCGCGAGAAGAGCGAGATGGCTCAGAAGCACCGTTTCAAGAAGGAGCGTGAATTCAAGAAGCGTGTAAGCGAGGAGACTGAAAACGAGGAGGACGATATCCGTTCTTTCAAGTTCCATACTCACCGTCTGGAAGACTTCGAGAAGAAGCGTGCTGAGTTCCACAAGGGCGGCCGTTCACGTATCGGTGGCGGTGGCAGACGCAACGATGATGACGATGACAAGCGTGGCAGCCGCAGTTTCAAGGGCGACCGCAAGGGAGGCAGAGACTTCGGTGGCAAGCGCGACGGAAAGCGTTTCGAAAAAGGCGACAAGCGCGGTGGCTTCAAGGGCGACAAGCGTGGTGGCCGTGATTTCGGAGGCAAGCGCGGAGGCAAGAAGAACTTCAGCGTTGACTTCGACGACGAGGATTAAAGACATATCGACCCATGCGTCGTGTTTCACGACGTATGGGGGTTACCCCGATAAAGAAAGAATAGAATGAATCTGAAGAATTCAATTTATAAATTATCTTTTGCTGCTATGATTATGATGGCTATGAATGCAACCGACTTACAGGCTCAGGGCGTGGTTCCTGCCCAGAAAGGCGAGAAAACCTTTACGCTGGAAGACCTGAACTTCGGCGGCAACAACTATCGTAACATGGTGGCTAAGAACCGCTGGTGCACCTGGTGGGGCAATGAGCTCGTTCGCCAGGATGTGGACGCCTGCTATCTCGTCAACAAGGCGACTGGCAAGGAGACCAAACTCTTCAGCATCAACGACATCAACCAGTGGATTGCTCCTACCAAGGACATCAAGGTAAGAGCCCTCTACAATGCTCTCTTCCCTTTTGCAGGCAAGAGCATCGTGATGGTAAGCAACGGCAGCAAGACTTATACCGTAGACTTCAAGAAGCATAAGCTGGTGAGCGAGATGGATTTTGCTGACGGCGACAACCTCCTGGAGGCTAACGCCCAGCAGAACGCCTTCGCCTATCTGAAGGGCAGCAACCTCTATGTGCGTACCTTCGATGTAACCGGCAACGCCCTGACAAGAGAGAAGAAATCGCACGATTTCCAGATCTCAAACGACGGAAGCCGCGAAATCGTTTATGGACAGAGTGTTCACCGCGATGAGTTCGGTATCAGCAAGGGAACCTTCTGGAGTCCGAACGGCGAACTGCTCGCCTTCTACCGCATGGACCAGAGTATGGTAACCGACTATCCGCAGGTCGACATCCCGGAAATCGGTTTCAATCATCCTGAAACACAGAGTTGCATCGCTACACCTGCACCAGACAAGTATCCGATGGCAGGCGAGACTTCACACAAGGTAACCGTAGGCGTGTTCGACTGCATGACCGGCAAGACCATCTATCTGAAGGCTGGCGATCCAACCGACTGCTACTTCACCAACATCGCATGGAGTCCGGACAGCAAGACCATCTATATGTTCGAACTGAACCGCGACCAGAACGATTGCCGTCTGACTGCCTACAGCGCAGAAACCGGCGAGAAGACAGGCGAACTCTATCGCGAGACCGATGAGAAATATGTAGAACCTTGCCACCCAATCCAGTTCCTGCCTTGGGACAGCAACAGCTTCATCATGCAGACCCGCAAGGATGGTTACAACCATCTCTACATCTGCACCCTGGGCAAGCACGGCAGCCGTATGGCAAGCAACACAGAATCGCTTGAAATCAAGCAGTTGACTTCCGGTAAATGGGAAGTGATGGAAGTGCTCGGCTTCAACAGCAAGCGCAAGAGTATCATCATCGCATCCAACGAGAAATCGCCTATCCAGAGAAACATCTTTGCCGTAGATACAAAGACCGGCAAACGTACGCTGGTAGATGATTGCGGCAAGGGATGGCACAGCGCCACTTTGAGCGAGAACGGACAGTATGTCTTCGACAACTACTCTACTCCTACCGTGCCTCGCAAGATAGCCCTCGTGAACACCGAGAACGGCAAGCGCACCGCTTACTTCACTGCCGAGAACCCTTGGAAAGGCTACAATGTGCCAGAGTACAGCTGCGGTTCCATCAAGGCTGCCGATGGCGAAACAGACCTCTACTGGAGAATGGTGAAGCCGGTAAACTTCGACCCTAACAAGAAGTATCCTACCATCATATATGTATATGGTGGACCTCATGCCCACAACGTAGACGCCCGCTGGAACTACTCTAGCCGTGGCTGGGAAACCTACATGGCAGAAAAGGGCTATCTGCTCTTCATCCTCGACAACCGTGGAAGCGAGAACCGTGGCAAGGCTTTCGAGCAGGCTACCTTCCGCCAGTTGGGTCAGGTGGAGATGAAGGACCAGATGAAGGGTGTGGAATATCTGAAGACTCTGCCTTATGTGGATGCCGACAAGATTGGCGTACATGGCTGGAGCTTCGGCGGATTCATGACCATCTCGCTGATGACCAACTATCCTGATGTGTTCAAGGTAGGCGTAGCAGGCGGTCCGGTAATCGACTGGCACTGGTACGAGGTGATGTATGGCGAGCGCTATATGGACACTCCACAGACCAACCCAGAGGGTTACAAGAAGACCTCCCTGCTCTATCAGGCAAAGAACCTGAAGGGCAAGCTGCAGATTATCCAGGGCCTGAACGATGTGACTGTAGTGCCACAGCACTGCCTCACCTTCCTCAAGGCTTGTATCGCAGCAGGCACCCAGCCAGACTTCTTCGTCTATCCTGGCGAGCCTCACAACATGAGAGGTCATCAGAGCACTCATCTGCATGAGCGCATCAGCAACTATTTCTTCGATTATCTCAAGTAAATATCTAGGAGTAAACATCCACCCGAAAAGGGGAGTTTACTCCTACATCAATAACAAACAATAACTTACAGCAAATGAAAATTTTATTGTTAGGAGGCGGTGGCCGCGAGCACGCCTTAGCATGGAAAATCGCTCAGAGCGAGAAGTGTGAGAAACTCTTCATCGCTCCTGGTAATGCCGGTACACAGAATGTCGGCGAGAACGTAGATATCAAGGCAGACGACTTTGAAGCACTCAAGAACTTCACAGTCGAGAATGGCGTTGATATGGTGGTAGTTGGTCCGGAAGACCCATTGGTAAAGGGTGTTTACGATGACTTCAAGAACGATCCTCGCACCCAGAACATCCCTGTCATCGGTCCATCAAAGGCTGGCGCCGTACTGGAAGGCAGCAAGGACTTCGCCAAGAAGTTCATGAAGCGCCACAACATCCCTACTGCCCAGTATGAGACTTTCGACGGCGAGCACGTAGAGGAAGGCTTGAAGTTCCTGGAGACGCTAAAGGCTCCTTACGTACTGAAGGCAGATGGTTTGTGCGCCGGTAAGGGCGTTCTCATCCTCCCTACCCTGGAAGAGGCTAAGAAGGAGTTCAAGGAGATGCTCGGCGGTATGTTCGGCAACGCTTCAGCACGCGTAGTCATCGAGGAATTCCTCAGCGGCATCGAGTGCTCTGTATTCGTATTGACCGACGGCAAGAACTACAAGATTCTGCCTGAGGCGAAGGATTACAAGCGCATCGGCGAGCACGATACCGGTCTGAACACCGGCGGTATGGGTAGTGTTACCCCTGTACCATTCGCTACCAAGGAGTGGATGCAGAAGGTGGACGAGCGCATCATCCGTCCTACAGTAGAAGGACTTGCTGAGGAGAATATCGACTATAAGGGATTCATCTTCTTCGGTCTGATCAATGTAGAAGGCGAGCCTATGGTGATTGAGTACAACTGCCGTATGGGCGACCCAGAGACAGAGAGTGTGATGCTCCGTCTGAAGAGCGACATCGTAGACCTCTTCGAGGGTGTAGCAGCAGGCGATTTGGACAAGCGCAACATCGAGTTTGACGAACGTGCAGCAGTCTGCGTGATGCTCGTAAGCGGCGGTTATCCAGAGGCTTACAAGAAGGGTTATCCTATCCAGGGCATCGATGATGTGGAAGGCTCAGTAGTATTCCACTCCGGTACTGCCATGAAGGATGGTCAGGTAGTAACAAACGGTGGTCGTGTCATCTGCGTAAGCAGCTACGGCAAGGATAAGGAAGAAGCCTTGAAGAAGAGCTTTGCCGAGGCACAGAAGATCCAGTTCACCGACAAGTACTTCCGTTCTGATATCGGACAGGACCTTTAGTTTTTAATGTTGAATTAGATGTTACGAAAGAAAACTTTTCAAAATAAAGTAGCGGCTAGCCGCTACTCTTTACCTATTACTGCAACCCTTGCCACACTGGTTTGGGTTGCAGTAGGTTTATTGGTATCCAATATCTGGGTAGAATTTGCTTTCACAGCCATGTCTACCCTGCTGATGGTGGAACTGAACAACCGTAATGCCCTGATGCGTACCTACAGCCGAATGGTATCCTGCAGTTTCCTGGCATTACTGACGATGGCAGGTCTCCCCCACCTCTCTTTAAAAAGCAGTATTGTGACGATGTGTTTCATCGCCTTTTATCTCATTATCTGGAATTGCTATCAGCATAAACGCTCAACAGGCTGGACTTTCTACGCCTTTGCCTGCATCGGTCTGGCATCGATGGTTTTCGTGCAGATAGGCTATTTCATGCCTATCCTATGGATCATGATGATGGTGTTTACCCTCTCGTTTAGCGTAAAGACATTCTTTGCTTCCCTCGTAGGTCTCATCGTGCCCTACTGGTTTGCAGCCGGCTATTTCTTCTATACCGACAACATACAGGGGTTGGTTGATCACTTCTGTGAATTCATCAACTACAGCGAACTCTTTGATTATTCGCAGGTTACCGACCATCAGGTACTGAATCTGAGTTTTGTTACCCTGCTCACCATCATCGGTTCCATCCACTTCATACGCACCAGCTACGGCGACAAGATACGAACCCGCATGATTTACGAAACGTTTATCATGATCTCGGTTGCCAGCATCATCTTCATCATCCTGCAGCCTCAGCATATACAGGAGCTGGGCAGCATCCTGATAGTGAACACAGCACCGCTTATCGCCCATTTCATCACATTCACCCGAGGTAAGTTTACCAACATCATCTTCATCCTGCTGCTCATCATGCTGGTACTTATCATGACATATAACATACTCGTACCAGAAACCATATTACTATGAGTTGGATTATCAGTTTCTTAATCGACTGGGGCTATTGGGGCATGCTTGCTGCAGCTTTTCTGGCAGGTTCTTTCTTCCCATTCAGCAGCGAGGCTGTCATGGCAGGCTTGCAGGCAGCCGGACTAGAGCCTCTCCCCCTCGTTATCTACGGTAGCATCGGCAATGTGCTTGGTTCCATGTTCAACTACGGTATGGGCAGAATGGGTAAGATGGAATGGATAGAGAAATACCTGCATGTGAAGAAAGAAAGCCTGGATAAGGCGGAACGTTTCATGGCAGGCAGAGGCGCATGGATGGGATTCTTCGCCTTCCTGCCCCTGTTGGGAAGTGCCATCACCATCGTTTTGGGACTGACCAGAGCCAACATCGTGATTTCTGTCATCAGCATCACCATCGGAAAGGTGCTGAGATATGTACTGCTAGTTTACGGACTGAGTTTCATCTTCTAAACCAGCTTTGAAGAAAACAAAGAATTGATTCATATAGATTGACTGTTTATGAGAAAGTATTTATACCTTATTATATTATGCGTGGTTTTCGCGGGCTGTAAAGGCAACCAGCAGAAAGGTAACACCGCAGGAAGTAACGGAAAGGAATCTGTCGCCAACAGCGATGGCAAGCCTACTGTTACCGTAACCATCCCTCCCTACAAATTCTTCGTTGATAAGATTGCCGGAGATAAGGTGGATGTCAACGTGATGGTATCCAACGGCAACAATCCTGAAACTTACGAGCCTTACGCCCAGCAGATGATGGAACTCTCGAAGAGTGCCATTTATCTGAAGGTGGGCAGCATCGGTTTTGAGCAGACCTGGATGAAGAAACTGCAGGACAATGCTCCGGATATGAAGGTGATAGATACTTCCGTGGGAATCAAGCCAGCCAAGACTCCGGGTGGCAACATCGACCCGCATGTCTGGATGAGTTGTCAGAATGCCCGCATCATCGCGAGCAACATCCTCAAGGCGCTCTGCAATCTGGAACCGAAGAACAAGCCGTTCTTTGAGAAGAACTATCTGTCGCTGCTGAAAATCATCGACAAGCGGGACAGCACCATCAGAAAGGGCTTCAAGGATCATCCCGAGATGGTTCGCAAGTTTGTGATCTATCACCCTATCCTCACCTACTTCGCCCGTGATTACCAGTTGGAGCAGCTTGCCATTGAGGAGGAAGGCAGGGAGCCGAGCGCTGCCCAACTGAAAAGCCTCATAGAGAGAGCAAGGAAAGAAAAGATAAAATATTGTCTCATTCAGGCCGAATTTGCCAACCGCAACACCAATACTTTCATCAACGAAAGCCAAACCAAGGCAATGAATATCAACCCATTGCAGGGAGACTGGAACTGGGCGATGCAGGAAGCGGCAGCCGCAGTGCAAGGCAAGGAAATAGTGGTTGGGAAGTAAAAACTTCAATAATATGACTCCAATTATAAAAATAGAGCATCTATCCGCCGGATACGACAGCAAGCAGGTGCTCAATGACATCAATCTCACCGTCTATCAAGACGATTATCTTGGCATCATCGGTCCCAACGGTGGTGGCAAGACAAGCCTCATGCGCCTCATTCTGGGACTGATGAAACCCACAGACGGCAGCATCCGCTTTTATAAAGACGGAGAGGAAGTAAGGGAAATCAGCATGGGATATCTGCCCCAATACAACTCCCTCGACAAGCAATTCCCTATCTCCGTTTATGAAGTGGTACTCTCAGGACTCAGCAAGACCAAGAGCCTCTTTTCGAAATACACCCAGGCACAGCACCGCCAGGTTCTCGACTGTCTGGAGCAGATGCAGCTGACGGAACTGAAAGACCGCCATATCGCAGCCTTGAGCGGCGGACAGCTGCAGCGAGTACTCCTCGCCCGTGCCATTGTTTCCAAACCCGATGTAGTGATACTGGATGAGCCCAACACCTACATCGACCGCCGTTTCCAGAAGCAGATGTACGAGATGCTGGAGCAGATCAACCGGGAGTGCGCCATCATCATCGTAAGCCATGACGTAGCCGAAGTGCTCAATAACGTAAAGCACATTGCCTGCGTAAATCATCATCTCCACTATCACGATACGGCAGACATGCCGAGAGAGAAACTGGAAGAGCATTTCTTAAATGTATAGGCTTATTATATAATAATGCCTAAAAAACAGGCGCAAAAATCCATATTATCTCATCTTTTTATTATCTTTGCAACTGGAATGTGCCTTCCTTGAAAGGCACAGAGAAAGCATTCAGAAACGGAGAAAGCATTCAGAAAGAAATATAATACATTAAAGTTTAAACAATAATGAAACAGTACAGATTAGTGGACAATATCTTCGGATGGGTCGCATTCATCATTGCGGCGTTCACTTATTGTTCCACAATTGAACCGACAGCCAGCTTCTGGGACTGTCCTGAGTTTATTACGACTGCTTACAAGCAGGAGATCGGTCACCCACCAGGGGCACCATTCTTCATGCTTTTAGGCAATTTCTTCACACATTTCGCCAGCGACACCACCCAGGTAGCCAAGATGGTGAACACGATGAGCGCACTCTTGAGTGCCGTCTGTATCATGTTCCTCTTCTGGACCATCACCCACCTGGCACGCCGTCTCGTCATCAGTGACTGGAAAGAACTGACTACCAGCAAGCTGATAGCCATCGAGGCATCCGGTATGGTGGGCGCACTCATCTACACCTTCAGCGACACCTTCTGGTTCTCTGCTGTCGAGGGTGAGGTTTATGCGTTCTCTTCAGCCTTTACCGCTGTGGTATTCTGGCTGATTCTGAAGTGGGAAGACCATGCTGACGAGCCTCATAGCGACCGTTGGCTTGTGCTCATCGCCTATATGACCGGTTTGAGTATCGGTGTCCACCTGCTCAACCTGCTCTGTATCCCAGCCATCGTATTGGTTTATTACTACAAGAAGGTGCCACATGCCAACCTCAAGGGTTCGCTCCTGGCGCTGTTCCTATCATTCCTCGTAGTGGTAGCCGTACTGTATGGTGTGGTTCCAGGTATCATCACCGTAGGCGGCTGGTTCGAGCTGTTCTTTGTCAACACCCTCGGCTGTCCGTTCAATACCGGTGAAATCGTATACATCATCTGCCTCGTAGCCTCTGTCATCTGGGGTATCTACGAGACCTGCAATGCATCAGAGAAGAACGAGAAGAAGCAGAATATCGCCTTCGTTCTCGGTTTCGGCATGCTCGGCATCCCATTCTACGGATATGGCTGGACTGCTGCCATCACCGGCATCATCGTGCTGGTTATCCTCTGGTTCGCGCTCAACTACAAGCGCAAGCAGGAAGTAGTTGCAGGCGTTGACGAAGCTACAGGCATCGCCAAGAAGAAGATGCAGCTCCTGCCTCTCATCTCAGCACGCGTCAAGAATACAGCCTTGCTCTGCATGCTGATGCTGATGATTGGTTATTCCAGCTATGCACTCATCGTGATCCGTTCATCTGCCAACCCTCCTATGGACCAGAACTCTCCTGAGGACATCTTTACCCTCGGAAGTTACCTGAGCCGCGACCAGTATGGCGACCGTCCTCTGTTCTATGGGCAGGCTTATACATCACAGGTAGCCCTCGAAGTAGACGGCAACATGTGCAAGCCTGTTATGAAGGAAGGCGCACCGGTTTACCAGCGCAAGGAGAAAGCTTCGGCTGATGAGAAGGACTCTTACTTCGTAGTAAGTCACAAGAATAAGTATATCTATGCCCAGAACATGCTCTTCCCTCGTATGTACAGTTCGGCTCATGCCCAGGCATACGAAGACTGGATGGGCGGTGTAGAAGGCACACAGATTCCATACGACCGCTGCGGCGAGAGCATGATGGTGAAGATGCCGTCACAGTTTGACAACATCCGCTTCTTCCTCTCTTACCAGTGCAACTTCATGTACTGGCGCTACTTCATGTGGAACTTTGCCGGCCGTCAGAACGACATCCAGGGCAATGGTGAGCCAGAACATGGTAACTGGATTACCGGTTTCTCATTCATCGATGATTCACTCTATGGCGACCAGAGCAAATTGCCAGACGATCTGAAGGAGAACAAGGGACACAATGTATTCTATTGCATGCCGCTGATTCTCGGTCTCATCGGACTTTTCTGGCAGGCTTGGTATACCCGCAAGAAGAAGGTAATGAAAAACGGCAAGGAAGAGGAAGTACTCCTCCCTATCGGAATCCAGCAGTTCTGGATTGTATTCTTCCTGTTCTTCATGACAGGTCTTGCCATCGTCATCTACCTGAATCAGACACCTATGCAGCCACGTGAGCGTGACTATGCTTATGCCGGTTCATTCTATGCATACGCTATCTGGTGCGGTCTCGGCGTACTCGCCATCATCGACCTTCTGAAGCAGAAGATGAAGCTCAGCGGTACTGCCGTAACAGCCATCGTAGCTGTAGTAACACTTCTCGTACCTATCCAGATGGCATCACAGACCTGGGATGATCACGACCGCTCAAACCGTTACACCTGCCGTGACTTCGGTCAGAACTACCTGATGTCACTCCAGGAGAAGGGCAACCCTATCATCTTTACCAATGGTGATAACGATACCTTCCCACTCTGGTACAACCAGGAGGTAGAAGGCGTTGGAACCGATGCCCGCGTATGTAACCTGAGCTACCTGCAGACCGACTGGTATATCGATCAGATGATGCGTCCTGCATACAACTCACCATCCGTGCCAATCACCTGGCCACGTCTCGACTTCTGTTCAGGTACCAACGAATATGTATCTGTTGAGCCTGAGGCAAAGAAGCAGATTCTCGACTTCTACAAGCAGGATCCAGAGAATGCCAAGAAGCAGTTTGGTGACGAACCGTTCGAGCTCAAGAACATCCTGAAGAATTGGGTACGCAGCAAGAACCCTGACATGCACTTCATTCCTACAGATACCCTCTATGTCACCATCGACAAGGAGGCTGTAAAGAAGAGCGGCATGCTGATGGCTGCCGATACGATACCTGATAAGATGGTCATCTCGCTTGCTGGCAAGAGCGCACTCTACAAGGGCGACCTCATGATGCTCGAGATGCTGGCACAGTGCAACTGGACCCGTCCGCTCTACGTGGCACTCACCGTAGGCGAAGAGAACTATATGAACCTCGGCGACAACTTCGTACAGGAGGGACTTGTCAACCGTATCACTCCGTTCACCACCAACAAGCCAGGTGCCAAGAACTTCGATACAGAGAAGGCTTACCACAACATCATGACCCGATTCAAGTTCGGCAACCTGAAGCAGAAGGGACTCTATATCGACGAGACAACCATGCGCATGTGCTATACACACCGTCGCCTGCTTGCCCAGACAGCCCTGCAGCTCATCGCCGAAGGCAAGAAGCAGAAGGCTATCAACATCCTGAAAAAGGCTGATACCGAGATTCCTGCCTATAATGTTACGCTCGACTATATGAGCGGTGGCTTGGATATGGCTCGCGGCTGGCTGATGACCGGTCAGAAAGCCAAGGGTAAGGAATATGTTGAAGCGGTATGGAAGAATGCTTCACAATACCTCAACTACTATCTCTCACTGCCAAACGACCGTTTCCTCCAGGCAGAGCACGACTGCATCCGTCAGATTATGATTATGCAGAGCATCTGCGAGGCTGCCGGAATGGTGAGTCCACAGTTGGAGCAGAAGTATGAGAAGCAGCTCAACAACCTCTACCGTCTCTATCATGGCAGAGGTGGCAGAATGCCGGAAGGCAATCAGTAAAAAATAGAAAAAAGTTTGGTGTCGCGAAACACGACACCAAACTTTTCATTATTCATATAAACCTGTTTTATCCATGTTCATAGAGCAACCAGCCAAATGGCTCAGATGGTTATATCCAAAGGCCATCTGGAGAATGGACAAGAAAGACCATTCAGTCTATCTTACATTTGATGACGGTCCGATTCCTGAGTCAACGCCATTCATCTTAGAGACCCTGAGAAAGTACAATATCAAGGCAACTTTCTTTATGGTAGGCGAGAATGTATTGCGCCATCATGACCTCTACAACCAGATTGTGGCAGAGGGCCATCAGGTAGGCAACCATACATTCAACCATATCGGTGCCTTCAAGCACCGTGTCATCTCCTACGTGCTCAACACCAACAAGGCTAACGACATCATCCATGCCCATCTCTTCCGTCCACCTCACGGCTGGATGCGACCAAGTGAGTATTGGTGGCTACACCGCACTTATAAGGTGATTATGTGGGATGTGGTGACGCGCGACTATTCCAAATGGATGACGGCAGAAGATGTGGTGAACAATGTGAAGCGATATGCCCGCAATGGCAGCATCATCACCTTCCACGACTCGCTGAAGAGCATTGAAAAGCTGAAGACAGCGCTCCCTCAGGCTATAGAATGGCTCCTGGAACAGGGGTATGAATTTAAGACTTTTGAATAAGATGCTGTTAATCCCAAACAGGAACAGCCAATAAACACAGACAAGAAATGAGCAAAAGAATCAACAGTTATCAGGCGGTAGCTGCATTTGTAAGAGGGTTCTTCGAGGCTTACGCACGTGGCATCATCGATGCTACCATCGAAGGCAATGACTTCAGCAAGAAGAACGATCCGAAACAGATTAAGCAGATGATGCTGGAGCACTATGGCGAGGTAAACCAATACTTCTTCGACATCATGTTCTCCATCCTCGTACGCCTCAACTACAAGACTGCCGAGGAAGCCAACGAGCGCATGAAGAAGAACTTCGACAGCATGAAACAGGCTGACCCGACCTTTGAGCCAACCATGCTCGACTACTTGCGCATAGCCTGCAAATCGAACCCGCTGTACAAGGCGATGGAGTCAGAATACAAGCGTAACTTCACCTGGCTTCTGCAAGGCAAGTTTACCACTCTTGAAGAGCATGTACGCGATTATACCCACGGCATTCTGATCAGTCTCGCCGACGAGCCGATGGCCATCCATCTCCTGGTCCGCATCATCGTAAAGGCATACGCCGCAGGCTTGAAGTGTGGCAGCAAGGAGGGCGAGCAGCACCAGCTCCACATGCCTACCCTTCACGGCATGCTGCTGAACAATGTCAACATCCTGCTCAACGAGACTCCGCTCAAGAGCAGCACCGAAGATCCTGTTGCCCTCTTCAAGGAGGCGTGCAAGAATGAAGAAGAAAACATCAACGTTCTTTTCAATACATTGAACGATGCAATGAAAGAACTGGCAGAAGAATAAACGAAAAGCCCCTGATGCATCACGCATCAGGGGCTTTTCTATTTATTCTACCGCTCCATCACGGTATACCGTTTACGGTTACAATTCAATGGTCCTGCTGTAACCATCATTACCTTTTACTTCAACCGAATGTTCGTTCCACCCGTATATGTCTTTATATTCTGGAGGCAGGATGATATTACCCCTCCTGTCCAATAGACCATACAAACATCTCTTTTTGCCTATTCTGCATTCGGCATAATCACCTTCGAAGTCAGAGATATACGCATAAATGGGTTTCACGATGATGTCGTCCATCACCCTCAGTCCCCATCTGCCATCCTGCTGGAAAGGCTCTACATTCTTCAGATATTCATTCAGTTGTTTGACAGTCATCTTCTTCCTTGCCGTATTCGCCTTCTTCACCGTTATCATCTCATCATTCACGGCAATGATGTTCTGCATCTTCTTCACATAGGTTGGGATGATACCCTTGCCAGCCCTCAACCCAGCAAACATACTCTCCCAGTTACGAGGCTTGTCAGGCAAGCCGAACTTGCGGTAGTTACCTACGTTGTCGATAATCATGCACACCTTATCCTTGTTCTCCTTGTTGATGCGCAACCCACGCCCCACCATCTGCAGATACTTGGCTAGCGACAGCGTAGGACGGGCCATCTGGATAAACTCCACGTCCGGACAGTCAAACCCCTCGTCGAAGAGGTTCACGTTCACCAGACAGTCTATCTCGCTGCGTCTGAAAGCCTCCACCATCTCCTTGCGTTTCTTGGCAGGCGTCTTGCTGTCCAGTGCCACACTTTTCATTCCGAGCGCATTATAACAGGCAGCTATCGCCTGGGCATGCACAATGTCAATGGCATATACGATTCCCTTCTTGCCGTCAGCATATTTCTTCACGCTGTCGTAGAGGCGTTGGATGGTCTGCGGAATATTCAGTTTCTCGTTCATCTCCTTGATGGCATAGTCGCCATCACTGCCTCGTCCTTTAAGCTGGTTCACGGTCATCTGATCGTTGGAGTACTTGCCGATAACCACGTAGTCGTAGGGTGCCAGATAACCACGCAGGATGAAGTCGTTGGTACAGGGAGATTTCAGCAATATCTCGAACAGTTTGCTGAAGGATTTCTTATTCATGCGACATGGAGTGGCGGTCATACCAATTTTCAGAGCCTTTCTGTTCCTGTTAAACAGATCTTGATAGGAGTCTGCTATGGCGTGGTGCGCCTCATCCACTACGATGAGTCCAGGCGTACACTCCGCCCCTTCCAGTTCGCTGATATGTCTGTTCAACCATTGAATGGAGAGCACCCTTATCCTTACTTTCGCTTTCAGCTCCATTTCCTTCTCCCCATAGTCCAGGCAGAATCTGTCCAGCGTCTGCTGCATCTGTTCCACCAGTTCACGGCGGTGCGCAACAATCCACACTTCGCCCGTGTCATGGTTATCAAGAAACCATTTCACCACAGCCGCCATCACGTAGGTCTTTCCCGTACCTGTCGGCATCTGCACCATCACCGAACTGCCAACCTTCTCCTTCTTACCATTTTCATTGTAAAATGTACTGGTAGCTGCAGAAGTCAGCACGTTGATGATGTCCTCCAGCATCTTCTGCTGGTAGTCATAAAGCTTGATTTTCTTCATCAAAAGAAATTATTTCTTCCCAAACAGTCCCCACCCGCACAATTCCACAATCAGTGTAATCCGTGCAATCTGTGGGACTAAAGAAGAGTAAAATAGGAAAATATGAAAATGCAATAAGCCAACAAGATGAGCCGAGCTTTTATTCAAAACTCAACCCATCTTATCGTATATAATTAAAATTTAAAATCTAAACCTTTTGTGTGTTCCAGATATTAGGCAATTAAAGTGTATACCACTTTCTATCCGTGCAGGATTTTAATCTATTTTGTAATTTCATGATAAGGGTCGAAGAAGAGAGGATAAATTACACCATACAACCCTTGCATAAAGTATATTCTGGGCGAACGAACACCACTTTCTCTTGAAGCCATTTGCTTCTTATCCGTATATAGTCCAAAATGAAAGATGATTGGCTGTCCATCAGTTATACCAAGTTCCAATTTATCCAATGCCGACTTCAAAGGCTTGTGTGAAGCAGAATGCCTACGTAAGCGAAAGTCATCATCCATCAAAAGTTCATCAATGGTTCGACCAGAAATATATTTCATACAGCCAAAATACTCAAAGGTATCTTTTTCGGAGAAATTCTGATTAAAACCATATTCTGAATCTCCCATATCAACAAATTCATAGCTGATGCGAATCGGTAACTGACAAGAATTCCTGACGTCATCATTACTGATGACACTCCAAGGTTCTACAGATAAATCATCTCGCAACTGTTCGATGTCATCATCAAAAATCTCTATACTCATGCCGTTACCGTACTTTTTCTGCGTTCTACATTCTTGGCATGACGCTCAGCATAATAGCTATACATCGTGTCCAATGACAGAGGATTTATCGAGCGTTCAAAAGGTTTCAGCCCCTCGCGTTTCTCACACCACGGCAATTCAGAGTGAGTCAAGAATATGAGGTAATTCTGTGATTTGCTACCATATTTCAGTACTATCTGTTCCAACAATTGGATTTCATCATCGCCAAGCCCTAATTGCTTAGTAACCTCGTCGAGAGCTTCATCCATAACATCCTCTGTTGTTTCAAAATCTGCTGGCGTAAGATGCTCACACATGTTTCTATTCTTCCACATATTATATATAGTAGGGTAAACCGGACCATTTACCCATGCTTGAGGAACATCTGCAAACAGTTGTCTTTGGCGACCAAAGAACACCATACTCCAAGCTTGCGCATAATAAAGCAACTTTTGGAGTTTTAAAGGGCTAACAGTCATCTGCTTCGTCAACAAAGATAAAGCAATATAACGAGCCACCATTTTTATATCATATATATTTTCTTCCATATTTTTGCATTTTATGTTTGTTACCGCAAAATTACGCTTTTTCCTCGAAACCACCAAGAAAATCACAAGAAATCTGCAAGTTATCAGCAAATTATACAAAAATAGTCTCTCCTATTCTCATTTCGTTCTGACATGATCGTTCCGCAGATTTCGCAGATGACGCAGATTTCTTTTACCTTTTTACCTTTTAAAGTCCCCAGGCGGTCCCATCCCGCCCAATCTGGCGAGACCTTTGATGGTCCGCCATCCTTAGAGCGAAGCGGTTCCGAGCACCGAGTAGGGCGGTTTCCTCCCTCTCCCCTGAGGGTGAGAGGGTCGGGGTGAGAGGTGGAGCCCTCTTTAAGGGTAAAGAGGGACGGGGTGATTTTAGAAGATTTGACGGGGTGATTTTCGAAGAACTGAAATTCAAAAGAAACTTATTCAAAGTGTCTTTTATCTGAGAAACCAACTCCCTTCTATGGGCAACAATCCAAACATGACAATTGGAATGTTCCCTCAAAAACGGTTCTACTCGCTTCGGTCGTAGAATCGTTCAAAAAG
Source organism: Segatella sp. (assembly GCF_977051555.1). NCBI lineage: Bacteria > Pseudomonadati > Bacteroidota > Bacteroidia > Bacteroidales > Prevotellaceae > Segatella > Segatella sp. Next base: position 9,481 of record NZ_CDRSSE010000014.1, on the reverse strand, counting down.
CTTGATTTCCTTCATTAACAATGTCTAAGAACCAATAATGATGTTATACCAATTTCATAAATCCGATATACATCAAGGCATCAGCGATACTCTGCTGTACAGGATTTTTCTTATCAGAAGCCCATGAGTATTTCGCTTGAATTTTGCGAAGTTCCTCACGCTTCTCTATATATTGCTTCTCCAGTTGGTTCAGAATCAGCTTGGAAGCTTGTGACATAGGTATCTTGCCAGCCTCTTTGTCCATCACTTCCTGCAACATGATGTTACATTCCGTCAAACTCTCCAATACTTTGCGGTATTCCATCATGCCGGGAATATCACCTATCTGGCTTTCCGTAGTATCTCTTAGTATTGTCCTTACGCAATCAGGCATAAATAACTTCCAAGTATTGCCATCCTCGTATGTCACCACCAAATGAACTTTCTGCATCATAAGATGCTTTTCGTTATTTCTTGGCACTTCAACACACTCGTCAAATTTCAGATTGATGAGTTGGGCTATTAACTTCTGCTCGTCCATCGGAAGTTGGTTGACCGTATAGAAAGGATCATGCTGAAACAATGTAGCAAGTCCTTCCGCCATTTCACCTTTGCGATAGGATGATGGCAAACTCACATTTATCAACTTTGCATGTTCTTGAATCACTCTCTTGGTATCATACGCTATCATCGCAACCAAGTCAAGCTTATCTCTAAATGGTAAATTCTTTAGTATAACCATAGTATATGTTTTAAATCAAAATAATCAGTTTCTCAGCAATCGCATCAAAGCAGGACGATTGCCATAATTGTATTCTACCTCCTCCACAAAATCCAAGATAAGTTTCTTGGAAACATCACAACAAGTGTACATACCCTTGATGTCATCCACGATATAGCCATAACTCTTCGATTTTGCATAACTCAAGTGCTTACGCAAATCATCAATAACATACTCAGTATAAGTAGCTTGGTCTTCCTCGCTCATATAATGCGCATACTTTTTGAAGAGTTCCACTCGGCTGAACGACATTCTGTTGTCCATCAGAATCTTCAAGAGGCACTGATACTTCTTTTCCTCCACAATCATGTTACACACTTCGCCACAATCATCATCCGTGATATGTGGAATATCCCCAAAGAGTTTCACAACAAACTCATCCCAATCCTCCTTGGCTACCAACTCTTTCAATTTCTCGAAGTAAGGTCGCTTGTCCACCAAGAACTGACGGAACAATCTGCGGTATTCTTCAATAACGCTAGCCTTGTCATTACGTCTTTCCAAGATTTCTATCTTTTGCAGATGCCAAGGTTCAGTGGTATTGTATCCATCATCGCCATATACTGCAATCGTTTTGTCTATCTCTTTCAAGACATCATTCTCCAATCCCTTTTCGAGAAGTTCATTGATTTTGAAGGAGCAGACATCAGGTACATACTTGTATTCCTCCAAGATAGCACCCTCTTCATTCTCTCTATCGTGAGTCCGCAGATACTCTATCTTCTTGATGAGCAACTTGCCCAACTCCTCGAATCTGAACAGAGAACTCAACTGGTCAAAGTTTTCGTCATTCACCAATCTCTTGTATTCGTATGTATGATGCTTTATCTGCTTGTCAAGGTCAGCGAGATAAGTATCCGCATCCGCCAATCTGAAGTTGATAGCCTCACGGATATGGTCAAAGAAGCAAAGGCAATAGTCATCGTAAGCCTCCATCTTCTCAATCTCAGCCATCTCTTTCTGTGCCTTAGCAACAGATTCAATAGGAGTAGCCTCGTCTCTCAACACCTGTGCCAGTTCTTTCTCCACTTGATAAGTGAAGAAATCATCCCCATCACATTCTTGGTTGTTATACACTTCCAAGCGGCAGTATTCCTCTGCCACGAAGCGCAGAAAGTCCAAGCCGCTTCTCACAGCTTTCCCATTCTCCTTGGCATCCACCAAGGACTTGAATTGTTTGTATTTTGCGTAGGATTGTATCATAGCTTTTTTTCTGTTAAAAACGTTCAGTTTATTTTAAGCACCAATTCCGTTTATAGGTTCTTTTATCTTTTTATAATTATTGATTACATCAATATTAAATTGTGGACAATTTATCAATCCACGAATAGTAGCACATCTCCAGTCATTCATTGCATACAGCCGTTCGTAATTCTTCAATTGTATTTTCAAATATATAGGAATTTCTTCTTGTTTATCTACCAAAATGTTAAAACAGAGTTGAGACAGGAACTCATTAACAGCCTTTCCTAGACGAGTTGACAAATCTAAATTTTGCATCTGTTTTTCCAGTCTGTTACGCAATACGGCATCAGTTATAATTCTTGAATCTATAGAAAACTTTACCATAACCCTATCTTTGACAATCAGACAGTCAGCCTTCAGAAATGGACCAGGGGGAATTTCTGATAATACGGATGAGTAAATTCCTTATATGAAATTTCTCCTTTCTTATGATTGCATGTACCACATAACGGAACTAGATTTAATCGACAAACGGCCAATTGACCATAAAGAGCCTTGTCCATAAAGTGGTCAAGCTGTTGAGGAGCATTGATACTACAATATGGACATTTATCCACATTTCTCATCAATTCTTTTCTTATGTAAACTAAATGATTGTCCTCATCTTTATTTTGTAGCTTCCCTGATGTCTTTACATACTGTCTCCTTATAATTTCTTTTTTCCCCTCTAATGGTTGTAGCTGAAGAGGAGAAACTTCTCCATTACCTACATCATAATCTTCATACAACTTTGACATTTTCCTTTTGTCCGATTCTTCAAGATTATTACAATGACTGACAACAACTATAATGTCGTTTTTTGCGTCAGAAAGCTTTGGCTTGTGTAATTTCCACATATTTTGTTATTCTTTTGTATGATCTTGAATATATAGGTTTATAAGATAAGAAAGCATCTGAGAGCTAATTGCTCCATCCAAATACTTTTCGATACTCTTTACCATATCATCTACAGACTGCCAATTTTCTTCACCTTTCAACTTGTCATAAATACTTTCAAACGCATCATAATACTTTGTTATATCGGTAGTCAAATCAAAGACTTCACTTGTTATCTCAGAAATATTTGCTCCATAAGTTTCTATCTGCGGATGTGATATAACGGTCTTACCATCATATCGTCTTACAACGAAAACATTCTTGGCAAAAGTTTCTTGAACAATTACAGGCGAATGTGTCGCAATCAACATGACCGATTGATATTCTGACAAAATATTCCTCAAAGAGCTTATCATAAACGATAACATTGGAGGATGAATATGGTTTTCTGGTTCATCAAACAGGATAAGACTATCTTCCTCTATATAGGCAATGATGTGAGCTAAGGAATGAAAGAAATATTTATATCCTGTAGATAAATGAAGAAAATTATCTTTTCTAACTTCGTCACCGAGTATAAAAAAGGCATCCATCAATTCTTCTATTTCAGGAAAGTTTCTACGGCTTTTTCTCCCAATATCATCCCATATTTTGTTTCGATTTACATCATGCTCTAAAGCATTCATAGCTTGAATAAATTCGTCTGCCAAAACATTTATTGGCTTTAGCGAGGTTGCGTCCAATCTTGTATCTTCAAACAGTTTTTCATAAGTCTCTTTTTGAGGATTTTTCAATATCGTTTCAAACTCACTCTCCACATCCCTTATACCACAAAAGACAAAACGCCCATCATTATTTTTCAACCCTTCAAGAATGACTCTATAATCTTCTCCTCCAATACCAGGGAGAACAAAATTATCAAATGGACTATATGACAGCAAAAACAATTTATTGATACCTGTATCATTAGGTTCAACCTTCCCGATTTTTTCATTCAGCCTAAACCGTTGGTCGGGATAGGCATACATCAATTTGGCAAGATTGTAAATAGAGGTACTTTTACCCGATCCATTTTTTCCTATGAACGTTATGACTCCATTCGGAATGTTTTTGGATTGAAAATTCGGTAAGCATGAGAAATTCAGAGGCGTAAATTCGTCCACATTTGCAAACTTTATCTTTATTGATTGTTGCTGTAGATTATAATATGTCGCTTTATCCATCAGCAAAGAAATACCTTTCTTTAATGAGTAATTGTCCATTGTTGTGTCTCGCAACAAAGAAACTGTGAAACAATCATCCTCATGTACCAATTTATAATATTCCGACTCTTCATCTAGTATAAGGTGCATCTGTTTAATAAATTGTAGCCTTCCTTCTTGCGTCAAATATTTGTTCAACCCCTTAAATACATCGATAGATGTTGTCAAGGAAACAAAGTTTTTAGGAAGCTCTGAAAATACAATCTGTTTTCCTTGTTGTTTGTTTAAAAGATAAATATCATGTTCTTCCTGTCCATGTTTCATGATACGTATATATCCAAGATAAACATGACCTTCCGAGGTCAACTTACTCGTTGCGTGCAAATGATACATGGTATGATAGCCATAATCATCCCATTCATTCTTTTCTAGAAAGAAATCTGCCCCATCAGTTGACTCCCCAACTGCATTCTGCCAACATTTATCTATCAACTTGAATTTCAGCATAATACTTTTTACTTTTCCTCTTCGTAATAAAGTTTATAATATTTCATACCTCTATTTTCATCATAGCCTTGCTCCAACAAGTCTTTGACACCTTTGACTTTAATATCAAAGTTCTTATCTAGTTTTATTGTAGTAATTTTAGTTGTAGCCTGTTTCTTTACGGCTGTTTTTGAAGGTAATATGGTATCTGGCAATTTTGTTTGAGAAAGTTCATAGTCTTCTTTAAATGCGTCTATCTGGCCTTTCATTTTTTCACCAAAAGCCTGATTGACAAAAGACGAGAAATCCAATTCTTCCGAACTTTTCAATGTTTCTATAGCCTTATTCATCATAATAGCCTTATCTGCTTTGCATACGGTCTCCATAGTTTCACTTGCCATAAAGCCTTTACAAAAGTCAATATAGTTCATTGTATCATGATAACTATCCTTGCATGATACGGCATGAAGAAAAGCTTCCGTCCAATAATTGGCATCATGAGTATTGCTATCCAGTACCGCAACGACGTAGCCGTCATTGCGGTTCTTATTGAAAACAACACAACCTTTATCCAGTTTCTTCAAACTCATTCCGTTTTCTGGGATTATCTGTATTCCATTGCCATTATTGACAACTTTTAAAACAGTATCATGAAGTTCCGATTTAAACAAACCTACGGCATCAACCTTGTCCCCATCTACTATACAATCATTAATCTTCATCACGTAAAACTCTCCATTCTTGATTGAAGGATGGAGGCTTTGCTGATAGAGATAAGTAGCTAAATTATTAGCTTCTTGTATAAAAGAATTCTCGTCTTCAAAAATGGATGACACGAAATTGTAAACAGGATTTAGTTGCACTCCGCCAACAAAGTCCAAACGCTTTAGGTCATCATATTTCAGCGATTTATCAAATAATTCAAAGAGAATATTTTTAATATCACACAAATCAATCTTTTCTGATGAGAATGCAACACCTTCACCATTCGTTTTGTTGCCAACCATCTGAACAACAGCATACGCTATATTACCTAATTTAATTTTCATGATTTTCGTGCTAAAATTTCAGGAATTAAACCAAAGTCTTTGTCTTCAGTAAACCCATATCGAGTTTCAAAATAATTAAAATTATCCCAGTATTTACTGTCTGCATGTTCTATCATAATTATCTGGAAGTTCAGTTTCTTCAAGCCGACAATAGTATCCATAAAACGATTCATTAAGCAGAAGGCATCACGCAACTTCTTCTCATCATCATTTTGGATATTTTCATTATGCTTGGTTTTATCTGCATAATAAGGAATACTTGGCTGGTCTATAAATAAAAAATTCGGAACGAATTCATTGTTCTGCTGCAACAAGAAGTCATGAAGTCCTAAAAAGAAGCATAAGTGCATAAACATATAGTTTGATTTACTACCCACGTTGCGCTTATAGAATTTTGAATCCGGGCTCTTCAACATCAACATTCGCTCTTCAATATTAAAATGCGGACGACAAGAATTATAGGATGCAGATATACCTATTTGCGAGCCATAGTATTTGTTGATAGCATCATCCAAACCTGCTTCAATTTCGGATTTATTTGAAATAAATCTGGATATCTTATCGCTTAAGTCATTTACCTCATCCTGTAAATTGATATATTCTGAATCCGTTAATCCCTTGAACTTTGGCTCCTTCAAATTTTCAAATTCTACTCTCAATTTCACAGCCTCATGCATCCATCTCACACTAGCGGTATTTTTTGACAGCTTGTCCATCCGTGCAATTTTGGAATCAACAGCCTGTTTTTGCGCTATCAAATCCTTGTAGTGCTGCTCAAAGTTTTCAGGTAGTTCAATTTTTTGTTCACAGGTTTCTTTAATTTTCAGCAAGGAGTCTCTCAGATTCTGCACAAGCAATTTCGTATCTTCATAATCCAACACTTCCTCAATATGTTTATTCAGAAAATTCAATGGCACCAAACTATCACCTTGCTCTTTGGAAAGATTTTGATAACGCTCATATTCTCTCTTCAAACTATTGTATTTGGCGATTTGGGCAGTTAACGTCTTTCGCTTTTCCTTCAGAGCATCCAAATCCTTCATTATTTTGTCATTATCGCTATACTGCTCAAATTTCTGAAGGCCCTGTTTCACGATTCCGAGCATTATGTCAACATCATTAAAGAAACTGTTTTCTCCCAAACCCAAAGATACAAATTTGTCTTTTAAACGAAGAAGCGTTTTTTCATACGTCAACTTTTTCTTTGCATAGTCCTCTCGTTTCTTGTATTCAGCCTCCATCTTTTTCTTCTCTTCTGCGTACTTTTTCTTGAGTTCATCCTGTTTTGCATCCTCTATACCCAAAGCTATTTTGATGAAATCATCAAGAAAATAATCAAAATCAATTTTTGAACCAAAGAAATTGGAATCAAAGTAAGTATTCATCGTAGCAATGATGTCCTCTGTAAGATAAGAGAAAATCAGAAAATGACGGAAATTCAAATTCACTTCAGTTTTCTTTTTATCTATTCTAAATGTAGCTTTAGGAGTTTGGAATAACTCATTAAATTTCAACAACAACTCTCCTCGATTGGTATTTGCCTGTAACTCCTCAGGGAATTCTTTCCCTTCTGAGAAAAACATTTGTTGCTCTGCAGTTTCATTTTGAGGATTTTTTCGAGCTATCACATAATCAACATTATTCAAAGAAAAAGCAAGCCCATACCACTTGATGTTCTGATTGATTACATCCTCCACAATAGTAGAGCGTTCCGACAACAGACAGTAGTCTATGATTCGCAAAATCGAAGACTTGCCCGTTGAAGAATCTCCTGTAATTACATTTATCTTGTTAGGTACAAACTCATAGACCTTTGGCTCCACATTTTGTTTGAACCATAATTTTATTTGCCTTATATAAAAATTCATAGCTTTATGTTTAATGATTTATACAATTGTTCTGTGCTTACTTGATTTACACGATTCAAAATCAAATTATATACTTTAAGTATACGTTTCAAGCGTTTACTATTGTTCTTTCTAATCTCTTTTATAACCTCCTTACCATTATCTGTTAATGAAATCTTGTCTTTTGTCACCAAAAGCAAATCAGCTTGACTCAACATAACCAAACTGTTGATTTCAATAATCAGCAGTTCTTGGTAAATTCTGTTCAATGTCAAATCTGCATAGCAATGCTTTACATTTTCAACGATTGTATTATCCGTATACCTTGATAAACGATTTCTTAGCTTATCATTGATAATCATGGGAACCACTATGCTCAATCGTGCCATCTCCATATCGCCGCTATTAAGCAACAACAAAATGACACTTCCCACTATAGCCTCATTATTATATAGTCTATCCATTGTTTTTGTATTTTTCCTCCCATCCAGGTCGCCAGCCAATTTGCGGTTCATGTTCTGAGTCTTTGTCTGAGAGATAATAAAAGCAACCATTAGAGAAATATGATTCTATTTCTTTCTCTACAAAATATATATTTTTGTCCCTTATATCATTTAAGAGGTCGCTTGCTTTCTCTATAATTTTGTCATTGTCATCAGGATTGATACGTCCCATATAATGATGATATTTCTGACGCCAATATCTTACAGCATCAGCTCTGACGTATTCAACTTCTTCTTCCGAAACATCATCATTTTTAGTTGCAACTCTAATACTATTGATATAATCAAATTTTTCCATTGTGTATTCAACAATTAAAGGATCATCTTCAAGAGAAATATCTTCTACATCCATCAACTGCTTTATGAATACTTGATCTTCCAAATGAGGAGGAAGCTTCGTCATTGTATTCCTCTTAAAAGTAAACTTACGTTCTCTGTATTTTTGACAGATTCTGTCAAAAACCTTGGAAAATTCCTCCCTAGTATAGGAATCCTTTTGGTCTGAATAGTATTTATCTCTAATCATCCCAAGGAGCTCTTGATAAGCCTCTTCCACATTTTTGTGGGGAATATTCTTGTTGAGTTCCAATGACTCAAGAATCTCTCTTTTCAAATCTGGTTCAAAACAAATACTCATAGATTTCAATAATTGGTCAGCATAATCAAAATCAATGAGACATTTTATATAACCCTTTGTCGTCTTTCCTTTTTGGGCATTTACATCCTTTCGTTTGGATTCTCTTGTCTCCTCATAGACTTTTGTATAAAATTTCTTCAAATCATCAAAGGAAATATCACCATTTTGATATTTCTGCAATTCCATCCAGAAAGAATTGTTTACGGAGTTTTTATTTGTTACCAAGACAAAACTATTACTTTCCAAAAAGTCAATCCGCTTATCTTCATCCTGTTTGTTGGTTATATCTATCCAAACCGCTATGGTTTTCCACAAGTCCTGATCACGCAAGCTAAGATTAACAGTTTTTTGATTACTACCTCCAATAGTATGTTTCAACTGGAAGTATACAAGGCCTTCATCTGAGGACATAGAAACATCATCATACTTTTCGTAGAAAACGACATCTCCTTTTTCGACCATTTTCAACAGCCGATTTATAAAATAAAGGAACTGATAATCAAAACCTTTTGCTCCTTTTGCATCATGCCCTGTATTTTCTATAATATCATTTTTTTTCATAAATTATCATCTGAAGAAAGACTTATTAACTTAATATTTAGCCCTTTACTTAAATCATCGATGCTAATTTAATCAAGTACTCCACACACTTGCTCAATTTCTCAAAAGGCGTAATTGGAGAATTCATTACTTGAAAAGCAAACGAAGAATATTGATATTTTGTAAAAGTGTTGCCACAAACTAAATCAAGCATTTTCAATGAGTATTCAAGCCATGTTCTAACCATTGCCTCATTTAGATATTGGTTACCCATAAGAGAAGTTCCCTCCTGGATAACTCTATAAATTCCATTATTCATGATTACCTCCTTCCTTTTGAGCATGAATCAAATTATTATGGTATTCAGTTGTCAAGAAGTCTTCTTCTTTATTTTGT